>DASYKM010000015.1:0-1860 GCA_035995425.1 Steroidobacteraceae bacterium | reverse complement strand
GAAATTGCCTTCATTCCCCGCAACCAGACCGCCAACGATCGCCACATGAGCACCCGCGGCTTTTGCCGCGGCAACTCCCGCGGGCGAATCCTCGAATACCAGACACTTGCCGATGCTGACGCCAAGCCGCTGGGCACCGAGCAAAAATCCTTGCGGGTCTGGCTTGCCGCGCTGGACGTCTTCGGCGGTGATCATCACGTCCGGGATGGGCAGATTCACAGCGCGAAGGCGGACTTCGGCCAAGGCGCGCGGTGCGGACGTCACGATGGCCCACGTGCCGGGATCGAGGGCCTCGATGAACGCGTGGATTCCCTCGAGCGCGACAACGCCGTCGACATCGTTTACTTCGGCATCGAGTATCCACCGGGTTTCTTTGGCAACGTCCACGGTGGGTCCCGCGAACCGCCGGATCGTGTCTTCCGATCGCACTCCGTGGACGTTGGCCAGCAACTTTCCCGTATCGATCCCGTGTCGCTCTGCCCACGAACCCCAGACTCGATCGACGGCGGCGGATGAGTCCAGCAGCGTGCCGTCCATATCGAACAGGAACGCGGCGTAGGAGTGGTTTCTGAATTCGGGCATCGATCTACTTGAGCGAAGTGATATAGGAATCGAGTTTCGTCGACCACAACGCGGGTTCAGTCGCGACGATATGACCGATTCGAAGGTTGTGCTCGGGGACGAAGAAATATTCCCCGGCTCCGCCGGCAGACTGGAATGCTGCGAAGAACGATCGCGTGGTCGCCTCAGAGTAGAAGGGATCGCGCGACGCATAGATCCACAGCGTCGGGATATCCTTGAGGTTGATGCCGATTTCCTTGAACAGTCGGAGCTGCAGTTCGGCGCGCGCGGCGTTTTCCTGCGCATCCCAGGTGTCGGTGACCGAAAGCCATCCGCCGACGAAATTCACCACGCCACCTGCGTCTTGCGGTCGCTTCGAAGCCATGCGTAGCGCCAGTAAGCCGCCGCGCGAAATTCCCGCAAACAGCAGCTTCGAGCCCTTCGGGACTTCATGGCCCAGGATGATCTGGTCGATCACCGCGTTGGTGTCAGCTTCGGCCTGCGCGAGCCCGGGCTCGGCGAGCGCGCGGTATTGATCGATCGTGCACTTTCCCGCTGCGAACGGACATTCCTCGACGAAGGTCCCGGTAGATTCGCCGAGGCCACGGCGCGTCGAATAAACCACCGTGTAACCCTTGCGCACGAAATATTGCAAGAGGGCGGGAGGCATCCAGACCGTCAGCTCGTGGGGGTCGATGGTCATGCCGCCCAGCGAGCCGTGCGTGAACAGCACCACCTCGTTGCGGGGCGAGTTGATCGGACGGTAGATGTACGTGGCGAGTTTGATGCGTCCGTTGTCGGAGGCATCGTGCACCGTGCGGGTCGCGAACTTGCGCTCGAAGGTGTACGCCACGCCGTTGCGGAACGCGGTCGGATCGGGCGGCGATTGGGCAAATGCAGCCGCGCTGGCTGACAGGAGCAGGAACAAGGCCAGGCGACGCATGCGGCGCATCGTATCTCAAAAGAAAAGGGCGGGTGATTGCTCACCCGCCCTAGATGCTTGGCTGGTGCCGTGAAAGCTACGCGTTCAGCGCCGCGCGGCGCTTCGCAACTTCCGCAATGACTTCGTCGGCAACCTGCTTCGGCACCGGATCATAGTGCGAGAACTCCATCGTGAAGCTCGCGCGACCCGAGCTCATGGAACGCAACTGACCGATGTAGCCGAACATTTCGCTCAGCGGGATCGTGGCCACCACGGCGGTGTTCGTACCGCGCTCGACCTGCTCGATGATCGTACCGCGGCGGCGATTCATGTCGCCGATCACATCGCCCAGGTAGTCGCCTGGGGACACGGTCTCG
>DASYKM010000014.1:0-12273 GCA_035995425.1 Steroidobacteraceae bacterium | reverse complement strand
CCTGATGCTGCGGCGCGGAGTTCGCGCTCGTCAGTGTGTACACTTGCGCGGTGTGGAACTGCGTGGTGTGGGTCACGGCGATGCCCGCGGTCTGCGCCGTGTCGCTCTTGTTCACGGCCACGATCACCATGCGCGCCGCATTGCCCGCATTCACGCTGGCGTACACCGACGCAGTCGCCACATCCGAATTGGTGGCGCGAATGCTGGTGTCGCCGAAGCTACCGTTGGCGCCGTCGTAGTTGCGGAAGCTTTCGAAGCCGCCGTAGATGAACGAGTTGGTGCCCGACAGGCGCCAAAGCGTGGCGGCATACAGCCCCTCGCGTCCGAAGATGCCCAGCACGTCGGCCTGGGCAATGCCGCCGGAAATGTGATTCGGCCCGCCGTAGTTGTATTCGGTGATCGCGAGCTTCGTGTTCGGATAGTTAGCGGCGATCTTGTCCTTGAGGCGCGGGATCAGGCGCAGCGGCCCACCCGAGCAGCAGCCGGTGATCCAGCTCGTCTCGGTATAAGCCGGGTCCCAAAGGCTGCGCGGGGCTTGCTTGCGTGCGGCGACCACACCCGCATCCGTGTTGTCTTCGGTGACGCGCGTCTGTCCGCCCGTGGCATTCAAACCCGTCGCTTCCGGATACCAATGCACGTCGAGCACGTCCACCAGCCGGTGGCCGGTGGGTCCTTCCGCGGCCGCCATTTGCGCCAGATAGAACTCGAGGAAATCGCGGCCGTTTGCGTCGGCCGCATCCTGAAAGCGGACCATGCCCTGCCAGCCATAGTTCACCGGCCCGAAAATCTGCGCGGCGGGAGCGACGTCCTTCGCGGCGTCGGCGTAGTCCACGGTTCGCTGCACCATCTCGGCATAGGTAGCGTTCAGGCCGGCCTGCGTGGCTACGTTGCCATCGCCGCGCAACCGCGCGTGCGTGTGCTGCCAGAGGTCCGGCTCGTTGTCGAGATTGATCATGATCGGGTTGTTTGCCGCGGCAAACGCGCCTGGGTAGCTCTGGTCGAGGAACTTTATGTACTCATCCTGGTAGACGAATCCGTCGTTGGTCACGGGCGCCATGACGAACGGCGCCCCCTTGCGCGGCAGGCTCACGCGGAAGCGCGTCGCCAGGTAGTTTGGCCCGCTGAGCGCCACATCACCGCCACCGTTGTGGTCGGCGCTCACGTAACCAATGAGCGGCATCGTGACGAGCATGCCGGCGCCCGCCGCGCGCGCCGCTTCCAGGCCCGGCTTCACCGCGCCATTCGGGACCGTGCCGCCGCCGAGGAAGGTGTCGTTCTGGTTCTGGAAATCCGCGCCCGCATTGCTGTCGTTGGTTTCCCAGTTGTAAGCCGTCATGCGGTTGCCACCTGAACGCGACAGCGTGAGGTTCGCGGGGCGTACCGAGGGATCCCACCCATTCATGCCGTAGATGAACCGCGAAATGGCCCGCACATCGTGCGTGCTATCTACATTGAAAGTGATCTGGCTCGCCGGCGGTGTCGACGGCGGAATCACCGCACCGCCAGCGATGATGGAAAAATTGCCGCTGGTGGTTTCAGTCACTCCCGGCGCCGTGAAGCGCAACTGATAGTTGCTGCCGGTGACGATGATTCCGAGATTCGTAAACGTGGCGACACCGCCGACGGCCGTGGCCGTCGTGGTGCCAGAGAGTGTCGCTCCGGCGGTGCCGGTATTGGCAAGAATGGAAACGGTGACCACGGTGGTGTTGTCGGTGCCATCGAGCACGCCGTTGCTTCGCACCTGCACCACGGGCTGCATCGCGAGCTGCGCTGGCGACGCCGCGCCCTGCGGTTGCGTCACCACGGCGAGCGTGCGCGCCGGCGGCGCGGTGATCGCGAAGGTTGAGCTCGTGGCTGCAGCCGCGATGCCCGTTGCTGAAAAGCTCAGTTGATAGCCCGCTCCAGCGGTGTTGATGCCGAGGTTGGTGAACGTCGCGACGCCCGCCACCGCGGTGGCTGTCATGGTGCCGGTCAATACCGCACCGGCTGTTCCCGTGCCGGCGACAATCGTGACTGTCACTGCGGTTGAATTGTCAGTCGTGTCGGTAGCTCCATTGCTGCGCACCTGCACTACCGGCTGCGTGGCGAATGGGGCCGCGGGAGCTGCGCCCGAAGGCTGAGCTGAAACAAACAAGGTGCGCACGGGTGCGGGATTCCCACCGCTGCTGCTGCTGCTTCCGCCGCCGCCGCCACCACCACCACCGCACGAGGCGAGCGCCGCGAGAGCGACGAGCATCCCCATCCGCAGAATATTCATTGAACACATGAGAACCCCCTGCAAGAGGCTCAACCATACCTGCGGACTTGCGGCGCGAACAACGCGTTTCGCAGGCGCCTTGCGAGCGAGGTCACAGATTCGACCTTGTTTTCATGGGCGAACGGGCGAAGGGAGCCGAACCTTCGAGGTCCGGCTCCTTCTGGGCTATTTCACGACAGGCGCCGTTGGCGGCAACGGAGCGACAGCCGCCTTCGCCGCGGCGCCCGCGAAGTCGCCCGCCTTGATGACGGTGAATTTCGCCGGTACGAGATGACGCTTGAGCGCCGCGCGAATCTGCGCGGCATCGAGCGCCATCACTTTTTTCTCGAAGTCCGCGTCCCAGGCCAAGGTGCGCCCGACGAACAACCAGTGACCGAGGGCGCCCGCCAGCTCGTTGTCCTGCGCGCGTGCCACTCCGCGCGACTGCAGCCAGCCGGACTTCGCCTTGTCGATTTCATCCTGCGTGAAATCTTCGGCGAGCGCGCGGGCGATTTCCTCGTTGAACGCCTGCTGTAGTTTGGCCAGGTTCTGCGGCGCGTAGATGGCGTAGGTGAAGAACATGCCGGCCTTGTCGAAGTTGTCGCCGCTGAGCTGCGAACCAACGCCGTAGCTCAGCCCATCCTTGCCGCGAATGCGCCCCGTCAGCCGGGAATTGAGGCCCGAAGCGCCCAAAATGTAGTTGCCGAGCACCAGCGCCGGATAGTCAGGATCATCGTCACGCAGGGCGAGGTTCATGCCCGCGACGAAAAACGCCTGCGCCTTGTCGGGCGTCTCGATGACCACGTCCTTCGCCGGCACATCGAAGTAGTCAGTGGGCACGCGCGTAAAGGGCTTGGGGTTTTTCCAGCCACCCAGCAGCGATCCGAACTGCTGCTCGACGGCAGCCGCATCGAAATCACCGACCACCGACACCTGCGCCGGCTGCGCGCCGAAGAAGTCCTTGTGGAAGCGCTGCATCTGTTCGCGCGAGACGGCCTTCACGCTGGCGATGCTCTCGTCCAGGGTTTCTACGTAGCGGATGTCGCCACGCGGATATGGCTTGAGGTACCGCTGAAACTGGTTGAACGCCAGTGCCGACGGATCGCTGCGCTGCTGCTCGATCCCGGCGAGCCACTCGTTGCGCAATTGTTCGATCTCTTTTGGATCGAACGCCGGCTCGCGCAGGACTTCGCCGACCAGCGTGAGCACCGCCGGCAGGTTTTCGCGCGTGGTCTCCGCGAACAGGTACATGCCTGAACCCCACGAATTCACGTTGACGCGCGCCTTCAGACGATCGAATTCGTCCGCCAGCTGCTGACGCGTGTGGCTGGTCGTGCCGCGCATCAGCATGCCGGTGGCGAAGGCGGGCGTACTGCCGAGATTCTTGAGGCTCGCCACATCGCCGAAGCGCAATGCCAACCCGGCGTACACGCCACCGCCCCGCGTCTTTTTCGGCAGCAGCACGAGTTGCAGTCCGCCCGGCAACGTCGTCCGCCTGGTGTGCGCCTCGATGTTCTCGGGCGTCGCATCGAAAGCAACGCCGGCGTCCTTGGCCGCATCGCCCTTGTAGTCCTTGAGCAGCGCCAGGACTTCGGGCGCCTTGGGCACCTCCACGCGATCCGGTGCCTTCGTGGGATAGAAGACTGCCACGGTGCGGTTCGAGGGCTTGAAGTAGCTAGCCCACACGCGCTGCACGTCGGCGGTCTTCACGGCGCGCAGCCGATCGCGGTTCAGGAACATGAGGCGCCAGTCGCCCATGCCCGCCCAGTCGCTCAGGCTCAGGCCGACGTTCTCCGACGAGTTAAGGCTGAGGTCGATCGACGCGAGTATCTGGGTACGGGCGCGTTCCACTTCCGCATCGGTGACCGGTTTGGCGGCCGGCTTTTCGACCAGGGCGAGCAGCTGCTCGAGTGCCGCGTCGACGGATTGCTCGACGCGCACCTGCACGCCGAAACCGAACATGCCCGGTTGCGCCAGCATGAGTGCGGCCGGGAAGACCGCCGCCGCTTTGCCCTTTTCGACCAGTTCTTTGTGTAGACGCCCGGCGGGAGCGTCCGCGAGTATCTGCCCGAGAATCTCCAGCGCCGCGAAGTCTTCGTGAACACCCGAGGGGACGTGGTAACCGGAGGCTGCCATCGACACGTCGCCTTCACGGCGCAGCGCCACGCGCCGCTCGCCATCCTGCGTCGGCTCGACGGTGTGCATCTCGGGAAGCACGCGCGTCGGTCGCGGGATGCGGCCGAAGTATTGCTGCACGAGCGCGAGCACGGCGGCTTCATCGATCTTGCCGGCCACCAGCAGCAGCGCGTTGTCGGGCTGGTAATAGGTCCGGTAGAAAGCCTGCAGACGCTCGATCGGCACGCCTTCGATGTCCGAGCGCGCACCGATCGGCAGGTTGCCGTAGTTGTGCCAGTCGTAGGCCACCGACAGCAGCCGCTTGAACATCACGCTGCCCGGCTGGTTCTCGCCGCCTTCGAATTCGTTGCGCACCACCGTCATCTCGCTGTCGAGATCCTTCTGCGCGATGAAGGAATTGACCATGCGATCGGCTTCGAGATCGAGCGCCCACCGCAGGTTTTCCTCGGTGGCGCCGAAGGTCTCGAAGTAGTTAGTGCGGTCCCACGAGGTGGTGCCGTTGGGGCGCGCGCCGTGCGAGGAGAGCTCGTTGGGTATCTCCTTGTGGCCCGTGGATCCCTTGAACACCATGTGCTCGAGCAGGTGCGCCATGCCGGTCTCGCCGTAGTTCTCGTAGCGCGAACCGACCAGGTAGGTGATGTTGACCGTGATGGTCTGCTTGGTCTGGTCGGGGAAGAGGAGCACGCGCAGGCCGTTCGGCAACCGGTATTCGGTGATGCCTTCGACGGTGGTGATGCGTTCGGGGGCGGCGGGTGCGGCCACTGGTGTGGCTGCGGGAGCGGGCGGCGGTGTCTTGGGCTTCTTCGCCTCGCACACCGGCGCGGCGAGCGCCGCGAGGATCAACAACAACGCCTTGAGACGCAAGTTCGTCGGCATGATGGGCACTCCCCGCACTCGTTAGAAGGTGCGCGATTGTATAGGAATGAGCTGAGAACGCGCGACGAATGCCGAACGGGCTATCTATAACCCCGCGCCTGCAGCGTGAATAGTTTGGAGTAGATGCCGTCGTCCTTCATGAGCGCCTCGTGGTTGCCACGCTCCACCACGTGGCCCTGGTCGAGCACCACGATCTGGTCGGCCATGCGCACCGTCGAGAACCGGTGCGAGATGACGATGGCGATGCGGTTGCCCATGAGCGAGCGGAAATGCTCGAACACTTCCGCCTCGGCCGCGGCGTCCATGGCGGCGGTCGGCTCATCGAGCACGAGAATGTCGGCGTCGGCGCGCATGAAGGCGCGCGACAGCGCGATCTTCTGCCATTGCCCGCCCGACAGCTCCCGCCCGTCCTTGAACCACTTGCCGAGCTGTGTTTGATACTTGAGCGGCATCTCGTCGATGAACGGCGCGGCCTTGCCCGATTGCGCCGCCTGTTTCCAGCGCTCCTCGTCTTCGAACGCGCGCACGTCGCCGGCGCCGACGTTTTCGCCGACCATGAGCTGGTAGCGCACGAAGTCCTGGAAAATGACGCCGATGCGCCGGCGCAGCACGGTTGGGTCCCATTCCTGCAGGTCGCGGCCATCGAGCAGCACCCGGCCATGCGTGGGTCGGTAGAGACGCGTCAGCAGCTTGATCAGCGTGGTCTTGCCCGAGCCGTTCTCACCCACCAACGCCAGGCTTTCGCCACGCTTGATCTGCAGGTTGATGCCGGTGATGGCCACTTTGTCAGAGCCCGGATAACGAAACTCCACGTCTTCGAACTGCACGCCCGCGGTCGGATCGGGACCGCTGACCGCGGTGCCGTTGCTCTCGTCCACGGGTTGTTCCAGATATTCATAGAGCGTCGACAGATACAGATTGTCTTCGTACATGCCGCCGATGGCGCCGAGGCTGGCGGTAACCGCCGCCTGGCCCTGGCGGAACAGCATGATGTACATGGTCATCTCGCCGAGCGTGATGAGCCCGCGCACGGCTTCCACCGCGCACCAGGCATACGCGCTGTACAGCGAAGCGATGCTCACCAGCGTGAAAGTGAACCCCCAGACGTCGCGGCGAATGGTGAGATTGCGATCCTTCTCGTAGAGCCCCTCATAGATCGCCTTGTAGCGGCCAAGAAAGAGATTGCCGAGGTCGAACAGCTTGACCTCCTTGGCGTGATCTTCGCGGGCGAGCGCCGTCTCCAGATAGGTCTGCATGCGCGTCTCGGGCGCGCGCCACTTGAACAGCCGGAACGCATCACCGGAGAACTTGGCCTCGGCGAAGAATGCCGGCAGGCCGCCGAAGATCAGCACGACCACGGCCCACGGTGAGAACTGCGCCAGCAGCACCGCGAAGCTGGTGATGGCAATGGCGTTCTGGAACAGGCCCGACGTGCGCATGACCAGCGACAGCGGGCGGCTCGAAGCTTCACGGCGCGCGCGCGTGAGCTTGTCGTAGAACTCCGAGTCCTCGAAGTGCGTGAGCTCGAGCGTGAGCGCCTTCTCGAGAATGAGCACGTTCACGCGATTCGACAGCTTGGCCTTGAGCAGGGACTGGCACAGCGTGATGCCGCGATGCGCGCCAGTGATCACCACCAGTGTCAGCGCCTCGGCCAGCACCCACATCAGAACCGGCGTGATGTCCACGTCGCCGCCGGCGCCGTGCGTGCGCGTGGCCGCCACCACGCTGTCGACGATGCGCGCGCCCACCCAGGCCACCACCGATGGCAACACGCCGGCAATCACCGTGACGAATGCCAGGAGGATCGACAGCTTGCGGCTGGTGGTCCACAGGAGCTCGAGCGCGCGTTTGCTGTACCGAAAGACGCCGAAGAACTGGCGCGGGGAGTTCAGCGCTTCGCCGTGGACGTCGGGTTGTTTGGCTAATCGGGGCTTGGCGATCATCTGCGGGCGAAGATTACCGTGAATCGAAGTGGGAATGGCGTCAGCGTGCGGCGACAGTCGACGCGGATGGGCGGGCCTGGCTCGCTCGGAACGCAAGCCGGGCTTAATCGCACATCAGGAAATCCCGGCTTCCTACCCCCTCTGGGCCATTGAGTCGCGGTGAGCCCTTCCGCTAACGTACCCGGCCATGTCCGTCCTAACAGTTTCCGGTCTTTCCAAGACCTACGCGTCCGGTTTCAACGCGCTCAAGAACGTCAATCTCGAGATTCGCCGCGGCGAGATCTTCGCGCTGCTCGGGCCCAACGGCGCCGGCAAGACCACGCTCATCAACATCATCTGCGGCATCGTCACCGCCTCCATCGGCACCGTGACGGCGGACGGACACGACATCGTGCGCGACTTCCGCGCCGCGCGCGCCAAGATCGGGCTGGTGCCGCAGGAGCTCACCACCGACATGTTCGAGACGGTGTGGAACACTCTCACTTTCTCGCGGGGTTTATTCGGCAAGCCGCGCAATCCCGCCATCATCGAAAAAGTACTGCGCGATCTTTCGCTGTGGGACAAGAAGGACTCCAAGATCATGACGCTGTCGGGTGGCATGAAGCGTCGCGTCATGATCGGCAAGGCGCTCTCGCACGAGCCCGGCATCCTGTTCCTCGACGAGCCGTCCGCCGGCGTCGACGTCGAGCTGCGGCGCGACATGTGGGCGATGGTGCGCAAGCTCCGTGAGAGTGGCGTCACCATCATCCTCACCACGCACTACATCGAAGAAGCCGAGGAGATGGCCGATCGCATCGGCGTCATCAGCAAGGGCGAGCTCATCGTGGTCGAGGAGAAAACCGCGCTCATGCGCAAGCTCGGCAAGAAGCAGCTCACGCTGCAACTGCAGACACCCCTCGCCGCGATTCCCGCGGAGCTCGCCGGACTGCCGCTCGAGCTCACGAAAGAAGGCAACGAGCTCGTCTACAGCTTCGACACCCAGGCCAGCGAAACGGGCATTGCCGGGTTGCTGCGCCGCTTGAGCGAGCTGCACGTCGAGTTCAAGGACCTGCACACCGCCGAGAGCTCCCTCGAAGAGATCTTCGTGAACCTGGTGAGGTCGCGCCCATGAATCTTCATGCGGTCCAGGCCATCTACCGGTTCGAGATGTCGCGCACCTGGCGCACCCTGTTCCAGAGCATCGCCACGCCGGTCATGACCACCTCGCTGTATTTCGTGGTGTTTGGTTCGGCGATTGGCTCACGCATGATGAGCATCGATGGCGTGAGCTACGGCGCGTATATCGTGCCCGGCCTCATCATGCTCACCGTACTCATGGAGAGCGTGTCGAACGCGTCCTTCGGAATTTACATGCCGAAGTTCGCCGGCACCATCTACGAGCTGCTGTCGGCACCGGTATCGATCGCCGAGACCCTGCTGGGGTATGTCGGCGCGGCGGCCTCGAAGTCCGTGATCCTCGGCGTCGTCATCCTGATCACCGCGCGGCTGTTTGTGCCTTTCGAGATCCTGCATCCGGTGTGGATGGTCGGTTTCCTCGTGCTCACTTCGGTCACCTTCAGTCTGCTCGGATTCCTGATCGGCATCTGGGCCGACAGTTGGGAAAAGATCCAGATCGTGCCGATGATGGTGGTCACGCCGCTCACGTTCCTGGGCGGCAGCTTCTACTCCATCTCCATGCTCCCGCCGTTGTGGCAGAAGATCACGCTGTTCAACCCGGTGGTTTACCTGGTGAACGGATTTCGCTGGAGCTTCTACGGCGTTTCGGACGTGAACGTGGTGTTGAGCCTGAGCATGATTTTTGGCTTCATGCTGCTGTGCCTCGCGGTCATCCACTGGATGTTCCGCACGGGCTACAAGCTCAAGAACTGAAATAATTAGGGGCAGTGCCGCACCACAAGGCGGAACTGCCCCTTGGCTCAACAGGATGCCGGACAGCGAAGCTGATCCCGGCAGCCCGATACGAAACTTCAGGCGCGCTTGCCACCCGCGAGCAACAAGCCCGCGCCAATGACGATAGCGCCGATACCCGCCCACATGGGCACGTTGACGGTCTCCTTGTCTTTCACCGACAGCTCGATGGGTCCCACCTTCGCGTCATGCGTTTCCTTGGTGTAGGTGAACTTGCCGTAGGCCAGACCTAACACGCCGGCAATGATCAGGATGATGGCGACGATCTTCGTGGAACTCATTTTCTTCTACCCTCGGTTCAGGGCGCCGCCTGAATGTAGGCCGGCACCGACTGGAGAGAAGATTGCTCCAACCCGCAAAACACAGCCATCGTCGCGCGTCCTGTCCGAAGCTAAGCGACGTCCTACAAGATCTCAGCTCAACCAGGACTGCAGGCGTTCGCGTACGTGGCGATTCGTGAAGTAGTTATGGTGGTGCACGTCCGAGCCACCCAGGCACAGCGAGTCCGCGACCGGCACGGAAGGCTCGTGGCAGGCGTCGCTCGGCACTACCAGGTCGTTAGGCGTGTCCGCGAAATCGTCGGGCGTGACATGCCCGCCGGCTTTCGCGAACTGCGCGCTGACGGTGTACCACTGCTGCGCCTTCGGCTCGATCGCGCCGAGAGCCTGCCGATCCGGCTGCAGTGCCTCGACGCCCGGCAGCGGCGCGCGAACATCGAGCGCGACGAAACGCATCATGCACAGCGCGCCCTCGAGCGTTGCCTGCGCAACGCTGGTCGACGCGCGGGCGAGCATGGCCACGTGCCCCTCGAGAAAACGCGGCAGGCTCGCGGCGAGCGCGGTGCCTTTGTTAGGCGTACCGATCTGGCAGACGCGGCGAAGCGGGAGCCGTCCGTCGGCGGCAATCGCGCGTGCCAGCAGGCCGCCGCGGCCGTGCGCGACGATATCGAGCGGGCCGGGCAATTGCGCGAGGTGCGTCATCAGCCAGCCGAGATTCTCGTCCAGGCCACTGGCAATCGTCGGATGCGCAAACGCAAGGCAGCGGCCGCCAAAAGTGCCGAGTACCCGGGCGAAGGACTCGTCGCGCATCCAGTCCGAGAACGTCGCCTGCGGCGTGGAAAAGGTGTCGTGCAACAGCAGCAGCACCGGCCCGGTCGAGAGCGCCTGCCAGTCCGGCGGCCGCCACATCCCGCCCAGGTCGAATTGCGCGAGTTGATGCGGGCGGCGAATCCTTTCCCATCGGCTTGCGACCGCCAGCGCCCCCGGCCCGACCACCTGCTGGACCGGCCACATGAGCACGCGCAACACCCGGCGGGTCGCGCCTTGCGACGCAATAGTTAGAGGAAACACCGCCTCGGTGTCATCGTACAAGGCGGGCATCACGAAGCTCGACGCCCCGGTCTCGTCGGTCTGCAGCAACACATAGGCGACGCCCGCGCGCCGCGGCACGATGACTCGCGGGTAGGCGACCACCGCGCTGCGCGAGCGCAGCCCGTGGCCGTTCGTGGCGCGCGCCTCCAGGTTCAGACTGAGTTGCGCGGCGAGCATGACTTCCGCGCCGGCGGCGGCATCGGTGAACGGCAGGTCGTAAGCGGCGGTGGACGCGACGCCCGCGGACAGCTGTGTCAGTGCGCCGCGGAATCCGGGCGCAAGCAGCGTGATGCTCGTGCCGGGCACCTGTTCACGGGCGCGTGAACCCAGGATTCGCACCGTCGTCATCATCGAAAGCCTGCCGCGTGACGGAGTCGGCTCGAGGCTAGTGCAAAGGATCGCCAGTAGATAGTTGTGGAAAACCGGCGACAGTGGCGCCCGTGCGGGCCCAGCCTAGGAAAGGCCCCCGCGCGCCTCGAGTCAGCGTGCTTTCGGCTCGCCGTAGCGATCGTATTCGACGCGGCGCTCGAAGGTGCCGTCACCGTCGTCGTCGAAGTCGGTGGCGTTGTTCCAGGGGCCGTCGAAATGTTGCCGTGCGACGATGCGTACGCCGGCTTCGTCATAGACATCAGAGCTGCGCGCGATGCCGTACACGAAATGCGTCACCGAGTCGGGCCTGCCGTCACCGTTCGAATCACGGGTCGACGTGACGATTCGGCCCGCTTCGGCTTCCGCCTGCACTTCGAAGCGGCCGTCGAAGTCATCGTCACCCTCGTAGCGCGACAGCACGCCCTGAAGGTCATTGATCCATCGCACGTCGATCCTGCGATCGTTGTTGCGATCGGATTCGACGCGGTCGACCACCTGACCGCTGTAATAGTAGAACTCGTCGTCGATACCGTCGCCGTTGGTGTCCCCCTGGCTCGAGGTATGCGGCGTCCGGAGCACGACGAACATGATCATGCAGCCGGCCAGGATGCCGACCATGAACCACAGCGGCGAGCGCATGCGCGATCGCGGCGGTACCGGCGTCGGTTCCGTCGGCGGCTGCTCGCGCTCCCATTCAGCGATCACCTCGCGAGCTTCGGCGGCGCGCGACGGATCGACGCGAACCTTGATCGTATTTCCGAGCGGCAGGTCTCCACCCGCACCCGCGAGAAACTCTCCGTCGACACGCGCCGAGATTCCGGCCCGCGCCAGCAGGTCGCAGATCATGTGCGCTTCGACCGCGAGCGTGCATTCGTAGACTTTTTCGCGCAGGTCTTCCATGCGCGAAAGCTTACTCAATGGTTGCTAGCGCGACCAGCCGCCGGACATGCCACCAGACATCGGGACGCGACCCGGGACAATAAGTATTTTTGCTTGCATTAAAGGGCGGCGGAGGGCATATGATCCGCGCGCTGCTCGACCGTATGGATTCGGATTCACTTCAGGGGGAAGTCATGAGCAATTTTCTTCGCGCGCTTCGTCGCGCCTCCATCCTTTGCACTCTCTTACTACTGCCGGTCGCCAGCTTCGCGGGCTTCGCGATTTCGAACGGGCAGCTGGTCGACAACAACGGCACGCCGTTCATCATGCGCGGGATCAATTACCCGTACACCTGGTTCCAGTCGCGCAACACGCAGCAGGATCTCGCGGCGATCGCCGCCACCGGCTCGAACACCGTGCGCATCGTGCTCGCAACCGGCGGACAGTGGGCGCGCAACAGCGGTACGCAGGTCTCGCAACTCATCCAGTGGTGCAAGGACCTGAAAATGGTCGCCGTGCTCGAGGTGCACGATTCCACCGGCTGGACCGAATCCAC
>DASYKM010000013.1:0-84848 GCA_035995425.1 Steroidobacteraceae bacterium | reverse complement strand
GAGACTGAAGCTTCGTGAACCCAGGTCGACGAAGCCGGCGGGAATGTTGGCGTTCTCGCTCTGCACGGCGCCGATGACCTGGGCGGGCGACAGCTTGAGCTCGGACATGCGCTTCAGGTCGACCGCCACGCGCAGCTCGCGGGCCGGGTATGCCCAGCTCTCGGAGGTGCGCACGCCGTCCACGGTCTTCAGCGTGTCGCGAAGTTCGCGGGCGTAATCCTCGAGCTCGCGGTACGGAGCGTCGTCGGACACCAGGGCGATCTGGATGGTGTTCACCAGGCCCGGTGAAAAGCGCCGGATGATGATCTGCGTTTCGGGTGGAAATTCCGGGCGCAGCGCATTCACTTCGCGGGTCACTTCGTCGAATTTCTTGTCGGCGTCGACGAAGGTCTCGAATTCCACTGCCGTGAAGGACACGCCGTCGCGGATCGAGGTCTCCATCTTCATCAGGTCGTCGAGCGCGGCGATGCGGTCTTCGATGGGCTTGGAGACGAGCCGCTCGAGATCCTTCGGGTCGGCGCCAGGGTAGATAGCCGCGATGGTGTAGCCGGGAATCTTGAAATAAGGATCTTCTTCGCGCGGCACCTTGCTGAAGGCGTACCAGCCGAGCGCGATCAGGCACAGGAATGCCACCAGCGTGAACTGGTAGCGGCGGATCGGGAACTCGAGAAACGACATGGGGCCTCCGCTCGCGCGCTTCAGCTCTCGGTGGCCGGTGGCGGCGTGTTCACCGCCTGCCGGGTCGTGTCGCGCAGGATCTCCACTGGCTCGCCGTTCTCGAGAAACAGCGCGCCGTCGGTGACCACGGCTTCACCCGAGGCGAGGCCGCTCTCGAGCGCGATGCTGTCGGCGGTGATGAACGCGACGCGCACGTCGCGACGTTGGGCCTTGCCGCCGTCGATCACGAACACGCTGGCACGATTTCCATCACCTTCGACGAGCGCGGCGATGGGCACGTACGTGAGCGGCGGAGCCTCGCTGGTCGGGGCCAGCCGCAAACGCGCTACCAGGCCGCTCACCAGTCGAGGCGGCGGCGCGTCGAAATGCACTTCTATGGGAAACATTCCCGAGCGCTCGTCCGCCGCGCTCGCTATCTCGACGATAGTGCCGCTCATGCTCTGGCCAGGAAACGCATCCATGCGGATCTCGCCCTTGTCGCCCAGCTTCACGTTGACGATCTCGCGATCGGCGAGCGCGGCGCGCACTACGTAGCCGCGGTCGCTCTCGCCTAGCAACAGCACGGGCGCGCCCGCCGGCACGACCTCGCGTTCTTCGACGAGCTTGCGCATCACCATGCCGTCGCGTGGTGCGCTGATCACCGAATAGCCGAGGTTGAATTGCGCCGACTTGTATTGCGCGCCGGCCATCGCCGCCTGGGTGCGCAGATCCTGCAGCTGCTCGAGGCTGATCACCTGGTCGGCGTAGAGATTTTCACCGCGCTTCAGGTCGCGCTCGGCCTTGTCGGCCATCTGCCGTACCTGTTCGACCTGCGCGCCGACTTCGGTCAGCTCGATCTCGGCGAGCCGCTGACCCTTCTTCACCACGTCGCCTTCCTGGACGTAGATGCGGCGCACGACTCCGCCCATCTTGAACGACAGGCGCATCTCGTGTTTCGTGACCACGATGCCGTTGGTGTCGATGGGCGGCACCGCCGGCCCCTTGCTCGCGTGCTGGACGCGCACCGGCGTTGGCTGCGCGGCCGGCGGGGTCGCGGTCTTGCCGCAGCCGCTCAGCAGCGTGGCCAGCAGGACGAGTGCGATCAAGCAGATGCCCATCAGGTCGCGCGGCCGGTTCTTCAGCGTGGTCATGGCGAATCCTTGAACTGGTTGGTTGCCGCGATTGGAAGGCGGCCGGCGGCGGTGGCGTAGTCGAGCTCGGCCTGGCGTGCCAGCACTTCGAAACGCGTGACGTTGAGGTTCAGCTCGGCCCCGGTGAGGCTCGAGCGCGCGTCGATGAATTCGACCTGGCTGATCGCGCCTTCATCGCGTTTGCGGCTGGCGATGCGGAACGCGGCCCGCGCGGCTTCCGCGCGTGCGTCGGCGGTGGCGAGCGAGTCCGCGCTGGTGTTGAGCCGATCGAGCGATTGCTGCACCTCGAGCTGGACCTGCTGGGTCAGCTCGTCGAGTTGCGTGGCCGTCTTGCGTGCTGATGCCGCCGCCTGGCGAACCGCGGCGCGACGCGCACCGCCATCGAAGAAGGTCCAGTTGAGCAGCAAAGAAATGGTGGTGAAATTGCTGCCGCGGCCGAATTCATACTCTTCGCCCTGGATGCCGCCATCGGCGCCGAGCGAAAGCGTCGGCCACCGATCGGCGCGCGCGAGCCGCACCTGCGCCTCGCTCGCCCGCGAGAGGTGCGCGAGCTCGGCAAGTTCCGGTCGGTTCGCGAGCGCGGCGGAGCGCAGCTCAGCCAGTGCGCGGGTGCGCGCGGCCACGTCCGCCGCGACCTCGGCGTTCTCCAGCGCGGTTTCCAGCGGACGATTGAGCAGGAAGTTCAGGTAGCTCTGCGCCTGCGCGGCGCCATTCCGCGCCTCGCGCGACTGCTGCGTGACTGCCAGCAATTCGGCGCGCGCGCGCAGCACCTGGTCCTGCGTGATCTTGCCGTTGCGGAACAGCGAGTCATTGACGCGCAGATTCTCGTTGAGCAACGCCAGGCTGGCGTCGACGATGCCCTGGGTGCGTGCCGCCGAGAGCCAGCTCAGATATCCCACTGTGATGTCGCGCTTCAGGCGGCGGGCCAGCGCGACGTGTGCATATTCGCTCGCGCCTAACAACTCACGCTGCGCGCGCACCGCCGCCGGAATCGCCGGCGCGACCAGCGGCATGCGCAGCGTGATGCGGGTGTCCTGTTCGCGTTCGCGCAGGAAGGCGATGGTCTCGTCCTGCACCACGGGAAACTGCGGTTGCTGGCCCTGTGCGACCAGCAGGTCGTTGAGAGTCTGGTACGCGGGATTGAGCGCCTGGCCGAGCGGCAGCTCGATGGTGCGCCCGCCTTCCGAGCGCGTGTAGCGCGCGGCGAAGCTGGCTTCCGGGAAGTACCGGGCGCGCGCGGCATCGAGTGCCGCGGTGGACCGCTCCACCTCGAGCGTTTGCACGCGCAATCCCAGATTCGACTGCAGCCCTTCGTGCACGTAGTCGTCGATCACTGCCGCGAGCGGCCTGCCAATTGGCACGGTGTCCTGCGCCTGCGCGAACGGCACAAGGAGCGTGAACGCGGCCGCCAGCAGGACGACAGGCTTTCTCAGCTGTTCAGTCGCTGGACGCGTGTCTAATCGAAGGCGCAAACGTTCCATGTTCGATTCCGTCGGTTCAGCTCTTGAGATCCCGCGTGATCATGCTGATGGCATGGTCGATCAGCGTTTTCGCGGTGACACCGTGATGCGTGAGCGCGTGCGCCTTGGTGGTCGTGAGCTGGATGATTCCATGCATGAATCCCCACAGGGTCACGCTCATCAACATCGGCGAGCCCACGTCGCCGCGAATGCTGCCGTCGCGAACGCCCGCTTCGATGCAAGCCACGAGCGTCGCCTGGAGGCGATCGCCGCCGAGCGCGCAAGCCTGCTCCGATGGCGAACCCTGGGTGGGCTCGGACGATTGCAGCTCGCAACGCGCCAGCGCATCGAAAAGCACCGGGAATTCCTGTGAAAATGCCACGTAGGCGCGGCCAATCGCGCTGACTTGTTCGAGGCCGGTGCGATGACGTTCCGCCGCTTCGACGAAGCGCGCGTGCAGCATGTTCATGGCGCGTTCGGCGAGCCCGAACATGAGATCCGAGCGGTCCTGGAAATAGACGTACAACAAGGCGCGCGACAACCGCGCCCGGCGCGCCACATCGTCCATGGTGAGCGCGTCCAGACCGACTTCGCGGCCGGCTGCTTCGGCGGCGTCGACGATTTCTCCGCGACGGCGCTCCTTTTCTTCGAGTCTGCGTTCGGCGATGTAACTCATGGGGGCGAAGCCTAAAATGTTCGTTGACGTTCTGTCAATTAATAGAGCTATGTGTAAGTTGCGAGTATACGCAAATGCGAACCCCTCGCATTTACATCTACAGCAGTCAATCCCATACTGCGGGCCGTGAAATCGCCCGAATCGAAGGCTGTCTCTTCTCTCGCGCTCGCTGACCTGCGCCGTGGCGAGTCCGGGCTCGTGTCCGGTCTCGCGGAGGTCGTCGGAGTCGACGACGGCAGCGGAAATGGCGCGATCCTGGCGGCACGGTTGCGCGATCTTGGTTTTGTCGCCGGCGCGCGCTGCGAAGTCATCGCGCGCATGTGGCCCGCCGGCGATCCGCTGGTGGTGCGCATCGGTGGTTCCACCTTCGCACTGCGTCGTGCTGAAGCCGCCGCGGTGCGGGTGACGCGAGTCGGCGAGCAAACCGCGGCGCGAGTGCAGCTGGCGCCGAAGGACACCAGCGCCGCGCTCGCCTGACGGCGCGCCATGGACGCCGCCGTTTCCTCGACACCGTTGCGCATCGCGCTGGTCGGGGTGCCCAATTGCGGCAAGACAGCGCTCTTCAATCGACTGACCGGCAGCCGCCAGAAGGTGGCCAACTATCCTGGCGTCACGGTCGAGCGTCGCGAAGGTGAGCGCGTCGCCGCCGATGGACGCACGCAAAGCGTGCTCGATCTGCCGGGAACCTACAGCCTGACCCCGACGACCCTCGACGAAGCCATCACGCGTGACGTCTTGTTAGGACGCGTGGCGGACGCGCCGGCTCCCGAGCTGGTGGTGTGCGTGGTCGATGCGGTGCATCTGCCCATCGGCTTGCGACTGGCTCTCGACGTGAAGCGTCTCGGTTTGCCGATGGTGCTGGCGCTCAACCGCATGGATGTCGTCGCGCGGCGCGGCGTCCATATCGACATTGCGCGTCTCTCGGCCGAGCTCGGCGTACCCGTGTTGCCCACGATCGCGGTGCAGCGCGGTGGTGCCGATGCGCTCATCGAAGCCATCGAGTCGTCGCGCTGGTCCGGCCCGCGCAGCGTGCGTGCTCCGCAGTGGCTGGATCCCACCGCCGAAGACGCCGAACAGACCCAGAGCGACCTGCGCGGCGTGCTCGCGGCCGTGGGCTACAGCGCGCCACAGGAAAATCGCTGGTTCGCGCGCATCGACGCGGTGCTGCTGCATCCCGTTGCCGGTCTCGTGGTGCTGACCGCGGTTCTGTTCGTCATGTTCCAGGCGGTGTTCAGCTGGGCCGAAGCACCCATGGACTGGATCGACGGCGGCATGGCCCGGCTCGGGCAATGGACCGGCGCGCACCTGCCGGATGGCCCGCTCTCGAGTCTTCTCGTCAACGGCGTGATCGGCGGCGCCGGGGCGGTGCTGGTGTTCCTGCCGCAGATCCTGATCCTCTTCCTCTTCATCCTCGCGCTCGAGGATTCCGGCTACCTGCCGCGCGCTGCCTATCTACTCGACCGAATGATGGGCGGCGTGGGGCTGTCGGGCCGTGCCTTCATCCCGTTGCTGTCGAGTTTCGCCTGCGCGATCCCCGGCATCATGGCTGCCCGCACCATCCCGAGCTGGCGCGACCGCCTCACCACGATAATGATTGCGCCGCTGATGACCTGCTCGGCGCGCCTGCCGGTGTACGCACTGCTCATCAGCGCGCTGATTCCGGCGCGCGATGTCGGTCCATTCAACCTGCAGGGGCTGGTGTTGTTCGTGCTGTACGCGGCCGGCATCGTCGCCGCGCTCCTGGTCGCCTGGGTGATGAAGCACTTCGCAGGCTCGCGGCAGTATTCGCCGCTGATGCTCGAGCTGCCCGACTATCAGTGGCCGCACGCCCGCAATCTGCTGTTGGGACTGTGGGAACGCGTGAAGATCTTCCTGAGCCGCGTGGGCGGCATCATCCTCGCGCTGATGATCGTGCTGTGGTTCCTGTCGAGCTACCCGGTACCGCCCGAGGGCGCGACCGGTCCGCCGATCCAATACAGCTTCGCCGGCAAGCTCGGTGCGCTGCTCGAATACATCTTCGCGCCCATCGGGTTCAACTGGCAGATCTCGATCGCGCTGGTGCCGGGGCTTGCGGCGCGCGAGGTCGCGGTGAGCGCACTCGGCACGGTGTACGCGATGTCGGCCGCGGGTGACGACGTTGCCGGCCGGCTCGAGCCCGTGATCGCCAGCACCTGGAGCATGGCGACCGCCTGCTCGCTGCTCGCCTGGTACGTGTTCGCGCCGCAATGCCTGTCGACGCTCGCCGTGGTCAAACGCGAAACCAATTCCTGGCGCTATCCCATCATCATGGCGGCCTATCTGTTCGCGCTTGCCTACATCGCTTCGTTCCTCACCTATCGCGCCGTCGCGGCGTGGGCGTAAGGTCGGTTTCATGGTCCAGCAAATACTGGTCGCGGTCATCGTCTGCATCGCCTTCGCGGCCAGCGCCTGGAAACTCATGTCCGCGCGCCGCCGGCTGCGCGTACTGCTCGCGCTCGACGCGTGGGCGGCACGTCATCCGCGCCTCTCGCCTTGGCGTGAGCGTTCGTTGAAGCCACGCATCGCGCGCGCCGCGGGCACAGGTTGCGCCGGTTGCGCCGCGAACGTCGGCATCAAGCCGCATCAGCCGCCGCGGTGACCGTCTTCTTGCGTGAAGCGTTGCGGGTCACCGCGTTGCTGGCGCTCGCCATCGCGGGCCCTGTCTACGCCGCCGCCGGCGCGCGCGAAGTCCGCGACGATGCCGGCGATACCGTCACGGTCAGCGCCGCACCGTGTCGCATCGTTTCGCTGGCGCCGGGTACGACGGCGATGTTGTATGCCGCCGGCGCCGCGCGGTGCCTGGTCGGAACCATCGCGCACAGCACCGAACCGGCGGAAGCGGCCAAACTACCGGTGGTGGGCGATGCGGAAACGATCGATTTCGAGCAACTGCTCGCCTTGAGGCCGACGGTGGTGGTCGTGGCGGTGGACGTCGTGCAGCGCGCCCGCATCGATCGCATCCGGGAACTGCGGATCCCGGTGTACCAGGTACACGTCACGCGGCTCGCGGGAATGCCCGAGTCGTTGCGCAGGCTCGGCGCACTCACCGGCACGCCGTTGACGGCCGACGCCCGGGCGACCGAGCTCGATGCCGAGCTCGCCACTCTCGCGGCCCGTTACCGCGCGCGCCCGCCGATCCGGGTGCTGTACCAGATCTGGGATCGGCCTATCTACACGATCGGCGGCAAACACGTGATCACCGACGCGCTGCAGCTGTGCGGCGCAACCAACATCTTTGCGGACCTGGGCACCGCGGCGCCGGCGGTTACCCGCGAGGCGGCGATCCTGCGCAACCCCGAGCTGATTCTTGCCTCCGCGCCGCCAGGCGCGGCCGATGACTGGTTAGCCGAGTGGCGTCGATACCCGGCGCTCGCCGCGGTGAGCAAGGACCATCTCGTGAAATACACGGACGAGCGCATCGACCGCATGGGGCCTTCGGTGATCGCGGCGACCGCGAATCTGTGCGCGGTGATCGATAAAGCGCGCTGAGCCGCCGGAAACGACGCGAATCGCACTTCCGGCCGGGCCGGCTGTACCCGAATGCGCGCTGGCGGTATCTTCCGATCCCCGCTTCGACCTGAATCTTTTCACTGGCGAACGGTCACAAGGACAGCCGCAAGGTCGCGGCCAGGGAGAACTTCGATGAAAACACTTTTGTTGACGGCTGGTGTCGCACTGGCTCTCGGCGGGTGCGCGAGCACCACACCGCAATTGGCCTGGGGTAAAGCAGGCGTGTCCAAGGTGGACTACGGCACGGATGTCGGCATGTGTACCGGTCTCGCGGCGATGCAGGGCACCGGCGATGGCGCCAATACCGCGGGCGGTATCAACGGCAAGAACAATTCCGCCGGCGGTGGCGGTTCTGGCCAGGCTTCTCCGGATGCGAGCATTCCGGCGGGTGGTTCCTACTCGGGCATGGCATCGGCCGATTTCGCGCAGCGCGCGGCCACGCAACAGCGCACCGCGGAAATGGCGGCACAGCGTGCACGCGCCGAAAGGCTTTCGAGCTGCCTCGTCGAACGCGGCTATAAGGAGTTTGCTCTGACCGCGGAGCAGGCCGCGCACCTGGCCACGTTGCAAAAGGGCAGCAACGATTATCACGAATATCTGTACAAGCTCGGCAGCGATGCCGAAGTCGTGGGCAAACAGAGCCGGATGCCCGTGAAGTAGACAGCAAAGGCTCAATTCGCCTCAGGGAGACCTTCAATGAAAACGTTCATGATGGCGGCGGGATTTGCCTTGTTCCTCAGTAGTTGTGCGAACACAGGGTCGGAGACGGCGTGGGGCAAGCCTGGTGTTTCCAAGCGGGACTACGGCACGGATGTCGGCATGTGCACGGGCTTCGCGGTGAAGCTGGATGGCGGCAACGGAGCCAATACCGCTGGCGGCATCGACGGAAAAACCATTTCGAACACCAACGGACCGGCACCTGACTTGACGCCTGCTGCGAGCGTCAACCCCGATGGCACACAGACTTCGCACGTGGCGGCCCCACTGCCGGCGAGCGGTTCCTACTCGGGCATGGCTTCCTCCGATTTCGCACAGCGTGCCGCCACGCAGCAGCGCACCGCGGAAATGGCGGCGCAGCGCGCGCGATCGGAAGCACTCAAGAGCTGCCTGGTCGGGCGTGGCTACCAGCAGTTCGCGCTGACCGAAGAGCAGGCCGGCCATCTCGCGTCGCTCAAGAAGGGGACGAACGAGTATCACGAGTATCTCTACAAGCTCGGCAGCGATGCCGAGGTCGTCGGCAAACAGAGCAAGTTGCCCGCGAAGTAGTCAGGCCGGGATCACGTCGAAGGCGGCCGTCAACCGGCGGCCGCCCTCGGAAAATGGCACGGTTCCGTGCCAGAAATACGAGGGGAACAGCACCAGCAGCCCGCATTGCGGGTGGATGAAATGTTCGGCAGGGCATTCACGGATGCGCACGCCGGGTTCCCCGAACTTGAGCCAGCCCGCGCGAGACTCGCCGGCGGTGTCGGGCAGTTCCACGTAGTAAGCCGAGCTCAGCCAGCCCTGCGGATGGACGTGATCCATGTGAAACCCGCCGGGTTGCAGCTGCACCGACCAGGAGCCGGCGATGCGATACGACGTCGCCTTCCTGCGATCCACCGGATGCCCGTCGGCGCCGTGCAGCCGGTCGATGTAGTCGCGGATCGGTGCATCGACCATCGAGAAGAAAGCATCGACGATGGCATTGCCGGCGGGAAGGTTGCGTTGCGTCTGCGTGCCGCCGCGCAGCGATTGCGCCAGCGGCCGCTGTGCGGCGTGGTGCAGCGACGTGAGCTCGCGGGCAAAGGCTTCATTGAATGCGCCGATGTCGGCGAATCCGGCCGGTGGCCGCAGTGGATAGGTGCGCACCAGCCGCGCGTAGTCGTACAGGCGTGAGTACCGCGCATCGCCCAACAAACGCAAGGCGGTCGCCCGATAGGCGATGAGCTGCTGATCGTCCGGGCTGTGCGCGCCGAGTTCGTCACACGACGCCAGGGCCTCCGCCGCGGCCCCGATGCGCAGCAGCGCCGGGATCAGGTTGCGCATCGGCTGCGACCGATCTCGCGCGCCCACCACAGCGGCGCGCAGGTACGGAAGCGCTTCCTGCGACCGGTCGAGGTCATCTAACAACACACCGATCGAGGTCAGGAAAGCAGGCGAGTCGGGAGCGCGCGCAAGACCTTGCTCGACGATACGCAGCGCCTCGCCGGAGCGTCCGGAATTGCGGAGCAAGTCGGCCGCGATGAGCCGCAGCTTCAGTTCCGCTGGAAACTTTTCGATCGCGTTTTCGACGACCGATGTAGCCGCGGCGCCGGCGCCGCGTTGCCAGCGAAGTTCGGCCAGCAATACGTGCAGTGCGGCATCGGTCGGCCACAACGCCAGCGCCGCCTCTACTTTCGTTTCCGCGTCGCTGGTGCGACCGGCGAATTGCAACGCACGTCCCAGCTGCACTAACAACTGTGGCGAATCCTGCGCATCCCGCTCGAGCGCTTCGAGTTCAGCCAGCGCGTCGCGCGTGAGTCCTTCACGTTCCATGATCTGCGCGCGCTCGAGGCGGATTTGCCGCGATCCGGGCGCATGCTGCAGCGCGATTTCGAGAGCTTCGCGAGCTGCGCCGAAGCGTTGCATATTTGCATTGGTGCGAGCGAAAACCAGCCACGCTTCGATTGCGATGTCTTTGTCCGCGATAGTCGCAGCCGCGCTCGCCGCTTCGGCAAACTTACCGCTTAAGGTAAGAGAAACAATATGTTGTAGGAGTGTTGGGTCCGAGATCGGGGTCATGGCTTGCTACGAGTTTTTACGGGTGACACGACAAATCATGGCTCGCCGAGACATGCGGCTCTGGTACAACTATTGGCAAAATGGCCCTTGCTTGTGTACGCGATCTCGCTACACTCCAAAAAAATACTAACAATCGGTTATTGAATTAATCAGTTCGGTTTCAGTTCTATACAGGGGGGGCATTGCAGTGTCCAAAGCATCTAAGAGATTGCGGCGTGAAGCCGTGAGCGCGACAAAGTCGCGCCTTACAGAAATATCCATCCTCGCAATCGGAGCCGCATTACTCGCTCCGTATGCCATCGCTCAAGAACAGGACGCGGCAGCCACCAACACCGCTGCGACCAAGTCGGACGAAGATCTCACCGAGATCCTTGTAACCGGCATTCGCAAGGCGCTCGCGACTTCGCAGGAAATCAAGAAGGAAGCCGACACCGTCGTCGACTCCATCACCGCCTCGGACATCGGCGCATTCCCGGACAAGAGCGTCGCGGAAGCGTTGCAGCGCATGAGCGGTATCACCGTTACGCGTTTTGCCGCCTCCGGCGACACCTCGCACTTCTCGGCTGAACCTTCCGGTGTCGTGATTCGCGGTCTGCCACAGGTTCGCAGCGAATTCAACGGCCGTGACAGCTTCAACGCGAACAGCTCGCGCGGTCTGTCGTTCAGTGACGTCTCCCCCGAATTGATGTCGGGTGTGGACACGTACAAGAATTCGACTGCCGACATGATCGAGGGCGGCCTCGCCGGAACGGTGAACCTCCGCACACACGTGCCCTTCGACTCCGAAGGATTCGTGGCGGCGTTCTCGGCCGAAATGGGCTACGGCGACCTCTCCGGACAGGTCAAGCCTTCCGGCTCGGCGCTCGTCAGCAATCGTTGGGATACCGGCATCGGTGAATTCGGCATCATGGCCAATGCCGCCCTTTCCCAAGTGGTCACGGAATCGCAGGGCGTGCAGCTCGCGCGCTTCTTCCGCACTGAAGGCGTTGCGGCGTATGGCGGTGGCACCAAGTGGCTGCCCGGCGGCGTCGACATTCGCGACAACACCTACGACCGTACGCGCAAGGGCGCTTCGGTGGCTCTGCAGTGGCGCAGCCCGGACGAATCGCTGATCGGCTTGTTGCAGTACAACCGCTCGGAGTACGAAAACAACTGGGAGGAATATTCTCTCAGCGCCGGCATCGGCAACGCGCAGACTCCGCAGAACCTCGTCATCACGAATGAATTCCAGTCGAACGCCGTTGGTACGCCCGAATACACGTTCGACAGCCGCGGCGTGTTTACACGCGGCATCATCAACGAGGATGTGAATCTCGGCTGGTACAGCGATCCGGGCATGGCGAATCTCGCCCACCCGAACGGCTATCCGTCATTCACCTGCTATTCGTGGTCGGCGCCGAACTGCCCGGCAACCCGTGGCGTGGGCATGGCCGCCGATACGCGCGCTTCGAGGCAGACCAACGTCACCGAAGATCTGTCGCTCAACTTCAAATGGAATGTGAACGAGCGCGTCGCGCTCAATTTCGACGTGCAGAAGATCGAATCGACGGTCGTGAACTTCGACAACAGCGCGAACGACAAGACTGCCGCCAACCTCAACCTCGACCTCACCGGCGGCAGACCGCACTTCTCGTTCGATCGTCCCACCGGTTACGGCTTCACGGCCGGCGGTTTTGCGGATCCGCAGAACTGGTTCCACGAGTGGGAAATGGAGCACGCGGAAGACAGCTCGGGTGAAGAACTCGCCTACCGCCTCGACGCGGACTTCAAGCTCAGCGACAGCGGCTGGGCCGATTCGCTGCGCGTCGGTGTGCGTCGCGCCGAGCGCGATCAGAACGTCAACTGGTCAACCTACAACTGGGGCGCCGTGCAACCGCTCTGGGGTGTGCAGGGTGACGTGCCGCTCTTCCTAAACCAGAGCCCGTGGCAAGACTCGTACATCGCGAAAGATCTCGGCGGCGACCTGGTCGGCGGCGGCTTCTTCGACGGCGGTACCTTCCTGCACCCGCGCTTCGACATCGTCAGCAACTACAACGCGACGCGCGCGCTGTATGGCCAGGGCCGCAGCAACAGCTGGGTCGCACTGGCCGATCGCACCTCGTGTCCGGTCCAACCCGGCAACGGCGGCCTGTTCTGCCCGGTGGAACAGCTGGACGTCACCGAGGACACGAACGCGGCCTACGTGATGTTCAAGTTTGGCAACGACGACACGAAGATCGGACCCCTGTCCGTCAAGGGCAACATCGGCGTTCGTTGGGTGACCACCTCGGTCTCTTCGACAGGTGGTGCGCAGTTCCCCCGCTTCGTTGCGCCAAACGCGGCAACACCGCCGGCCTTCCAGGATCCGAAGTTCTTTACGCCGCAGGCGGATCGAGACTTCATGAACTTCGGGTCGTATACGGATGCAGCCGGCGCGGACCACACGCATTGGCTGCCGAGCTTCAACGTGCGCTTCGGGATCACGGACGAGCAGTTCGTGCGCTTCGCGTTGTCGCGCGCGATGGCACGGCCGGACATGGGCCTGTACAAGTTCTATTACAGCCTCGCCGAAGTGGCACCGAGCTGTGCTGCCGGCAACGTCACTTACGCAACGCCGGGCGACTGCCTGACTGCGCCAGTTGCATACACGCCGCGCTATACCGCGGGTGTCGGCAATCCGAAGTTGAAGCCGACCACGGCCGACAATCTCGACCTCACCTACGAGTGGTACTTCTCGAACACTGGCTCGTTCACGACGGCGCTGTTCTACAAGAAGTTCCGCGACTACGTGACCAACGTGTCGTTCCAGCAGGACTTCACCAACAATGGCGTCACGCGTCCGGTCACCGTGACCGGCCCTGTCAACGCCGATGGTGCGAGCATCAAGGGCATCGAAGTCGCGTACCAGACGTTCTTCGACAAGTTGCCGGCACCGTGGAATGGCTTGGGCATTCAGGCCAACGCGACGTTGGTCGACAACCAGGGCGTAACGAACTCGGGCCTGTCGACAGTGTCGGGTAACGGCGGGACGCTCCAGGACGCGCTCATCACGTTCACGGACCTGCCGCTCGAGGGCTTCTCCGAGAAGTCCTACAACCTGGTGCTCATGTTCGAGCAGCCGAAGTACTCGGCCCGCCTGGCCTGGAACTGGCGTTCGGACTACCTGATCAGCCAGTCCGACTGCTGCATCAAGCTACCCATCTGGCAGGATGCCTACGGTCAGCTGGACGCGTCAGCTCACTACAAGCCGGACGAGAGCTGGGACATCTTCCTGGATGCCCAGAACCTCTTGAAGGCGGAGACAGTGCTGCGTCAGCAGGTTACTGCGGACGGCATGCTGCTGCCGCGCTCGTGGTTCACGAACGACGTTCGCCTGCAATTGGGCGTTCGCTATCGCATCCACTAACCTGACGTTCTGAGAAGACCGGGCGCGCCGTATACCATGCGGCGCGCCCTTTTCTTTGCAGAGTTCGAGGAGACCTGGCACACGTGCGACCGCCGCTCAAGATCGTCATCGTCGGTGGGGGTACGGCCGGCTGGATGACCGCGGCGGCCTTTGCCTCCGTGTTAGGCAAAGAGAGATGCAGCCTCAGGCTCATCGAGTCGAGCGAGATCGGCATCGTCGGCGTGGGTGAGGCCACGCTGCCGCACATACGTTTCTTCAACAAGCGGATTGGTCTCGACGAGCGCGAGCTCATGGCGAGGACCCAGGCCACGTTCAAGCTCGGAATCGAGTTCGTCGATTGGGCGCGCCTCGGCGACAGCTACATCCATCCGTTCGGCGCCTACGGTTCGCGCATCGCCGGGGTGCCATTCCACAACTACTGGCTGCGGCAGCAACGCGCGGGTGACAGCTCCGCCATCGAAGACTTTTCGCTGGCGATCGTCGCCTCGCGCATGAACCGTTTCACACTGCCGTCGGAAGACACCTCCGCGGTGCTGTCGACCTTCGGCTACGCCTTCCAGTTCGACGCCTCGCTCTACGCGGCCTATCTACGCAGCTTCGCCGAGCAGCGCGGCGTGCAGCGCACCGATGGCAAGATCGTCGACGTGCAGCTGCGCGGCACCGATGGCTGGATCGAGTCGGTGAAACTCGAAGACGGCTCGATGGTGAGCGGCGATCTGTTCATCGATTGCTCGGGTTTCCGCGGCCTGCTCATCGAGCAGGCTTTGAAGACTGGCTATGACGAATGGACGAAGTGGCTGCCTTGCGATCGCGCGGCGGCAGTACCCTGCGAAAACGCCGGACCACTGACGCCCTATACGCGCGCCACCGCGCGTGAGGCAGGCTGGCAGTGGCGCATTCCATTGCAACACCGGACCGGCAACGGCTACGTCTACAGCAGCGCGTTTCTGAGCGACGATGAGGCGGGCACGAAGCTCATGTCGCGCCTTCATGGCAAAGCGCTGGCCGATCCCCGTTTCCTGCGCTTCACCGCCGGCCGGCGCCGCAAGACCTGGAACCGCAATTGCGTCGCCATCGGGCTCGCGGGCGGGTTCCTCGAGCCGCTCGAATCCACGAGCATCCATCTCATCCAGGTCGCGATCACTACGCTCATCGACTATCTGACAGACGCGCCCGCGCAGGCGGAGGTGCAGTTCGATCCGCGCACCGTCGAGGCGTACAACCGCTGGATCGAGATGGAATACGACCGCGTGCGCGATTTCCTGATCCTGCACTACCACGCCACTGAGCGTGACGACGCCCCCATCTGGAACTATTGCCGGACCATGGACGTGCCGGACAGCCTCAAGCACAAGATGGACCTTTTCCGGGAACGTGCGCGCGTGGTCACTTACAAGGACGGCTTGTTCCTCGAACCGAGCTGGCTCGCGGTGTACTTCGGCCAGCGCGTGATGCCGCGCGGCTACGATCCGCTCGCCGATGCGGTCGACGGGACGGCGCTCGCGCGCAAATTGCAGCAGGTGCGCGAGCAGATCCAGACGGCAGCGTTGCGCATGCCTACGCACGAGGACTTTCTGCGCGGCTATTGCCCGGCTGCCCAGCCGGTGACGAGCGGAGCGCGCTCGTGAGCAGCGTCGATTGCGTCGTCGTCATGGGAGCCGATGCCGTCGCGTGGCTGGCGGCGATTTCCCTGCACCGCGCCTTCCGCCATCGGCAGCTCGATGTCGTCGTGGTGGACTCGATCGCGGGTCGACAGACCCCTGGCGTTCGCTGGACGCTGCCTTCACAGCGCGGCATGCATGCCCTCATCGGCGTGCAGGAGCCGGATTTCTTGCGCCGCACCGGCGCCACCTACAAACTCGCGAGCGAGCATCTCGGCTGGCAAGGCGAAGGCTCGCGCTTCCTGCACGCGCACGGCGATATCGGCACCGCCATCGGCGCCGCACCCTTCTACAAATTCCTGCTGCGCGAGGCGATAGCGGGCCGGCCTGGCAGCGCCGAGGACTACTCGCTGGCTGCGGTCGCCGCACGACAAGGCCGCTTCGCGCGGCCGATGGGCGACGCCGCCGAGCTCACGTCGAGTTTCACCTACGGATTTCATGTCGATGAGGCAGCCTACGTCGCGTACCTGCGCGAACACGCCACGCGTGCCGGCGTGCGTCGCGTCGAGGGCGCGATTGCCGGAATGGATGTGGCCGAGGACGGGCACATTCGCGTGCTCCGCCTCGAGGGCGGGGAGACGGTCGCGGGAGATCTATTCATAGATTGCGCGGCCGCGACCGCCGATGCCGATCGCATCGACTGGTCGGAGTGGCTGCCCTGTGATCGCGTCATCTACGCCACGGCGCCGGCCATCGCGAATCCGCCACCGGTGACGCAAACCACGGCGGCAGCCGCGGGATGGACATGGCGCCTGCCGCTCGCGGACGCTGCCGCGGTGGGCTACGTCTATGCCAGCGCATTCATCGACGACGCGGCAGCGCTCGCGCACCTGCAGACGGTCGCGCCGGGCGCGCGCGCCGCGAAGTTTCGCAGCGGCCGCCGGCGAAAATTCTGGAAACACAACTGCGTGGCGCTGGGCGCGGCAGCCGTCGAGCTCGAGCCGCTGGCGGGTGCGGACCTGCACCTCGCGCAGACTGGCATCGCGACGCTCATCGAGCTCTTTCCACTCGACGCGCGCAGTACTGTCGAGAGTGTCGACTACAACCGCGTCATGTCCGAACACGCCGATGCGTTGCGCGACTTCACCATCGCGCACTACCGCGCCGGGCATGCGCGGCCTGGAGAATTCTGGAACGCGACGCGCGCGGCACCGCTGCCCGACACGCTGGCGTACAAACTCGACTTGTTCGGCGCCAACGGCCGCATCGACATTCGCGACCACGAGTCGTTCGAGGAAGTCGACTGGGCCTGGCTGCTCATCGGTACCGCCTGCGTTCCGCGCGCCCTCGAGATGCAAATGACCGCACTGCTCCAAGCCGTGACCGTCGAGCAGATGCTGCCGCTGCGCACGCACATCGAGCGGCTCGCGGCCTCGATGCCGCGGCACATCGAGTATGTTCGCCACCAGGCATCCGCGCCGCCGCGCGGCAACGCCTGACGGGGCGCTTTGCGCATGCAGACCAAAGTCAGAAAAATCGTGGTGGTCGGTGGCGGTAGCGCCGGCTGGATGGCAGCCGCGTCTCTCGCCAAGGCGTTGAACGGCGGCGACTACACCATAGAGCTGGTCGAGTCCGAGGAGATCGGCATCGTCGGCGTCGGCGAGGCGACGATTCCGTCCATCCTCGATTTCAACCGCTCGCTTGCCATCGACGAAACCGAGTTCATCCGCGCCACACAGGCGAGTTTCAAACTCGCCATCGAGTTCGTCGACTGGACCCGTCCCGGGCACTCGTACATGCACCCTTTCGGCTTCTACGGCGTGCAGATGTCCGGAATCTATTTCCATCACTTCTGGCTGCGGCACCGCGCCCAGGGTGGAACGCTGTCGCAGGACGCTTTCTGCTCGAACATCATCGCCGCGCGGGCGGGGAAATTCGGACGGCCACTGCCGAACGACCGAACGCCAGTGCCGCCGCTCGGCTACGCCTATCACTTCGACGCCAGCCTGTATGCCGCGTTCCTGCGCAAATTCTCCGAGGCGCTCGGCGTGAAGCGGCACGAAGGCCGCGTGGATCACGTGCAATTGCGCGCCACCGACGGTTTCATCGAATCGATCAAGCTCGCGGATGGACGCGTCATCGCCGGCGATCTGTTCATCGATTGCTCGGGATTCCGCGGATTGTTGATCGAGCAGGCACTGCACGCCGGTTATGAAGACTGGAGCGAGTATCTGCCCTGCGATCGCGCCATGGCCGTGCCATGCGAGCGCGTCTCCGCCACCACTCCGTACACGCGTTCCACCGCGCGCGAAGCCGGCTGGCAATGGCGCATTCCGCTGCAGCACCGCACCGGAAATGGCTATGTCTACTGCAGCTCTTTTCTGAGCGACGACGAAGCCGCAAGCCTGCTGTTGTCGCGCCTCGATGGCGCGGCGCTGAACACGCCGCGGCCGCTGCGTTTCCTCACCGGTCGGCGCAAGGAAGTGTGGAAAAAGAACTGCGTGGCGCTCGGGCTCTCGAGCGGATTTCTCGAGCCGCTGGAATCCACGAGCCTGCATCTGGTGCTGGCTTCGATCGCGCGGCTGTTGTTCATGTTTCCGGGCGATGGGTTCGACGCGGCGACCATCGAGAAATTCAACGCACTGGCACGCGCCGAAACCGAGGAGATCCGCGATTTCCTGGTGTTGCACTACACCGCCACGGAGCGCAATGACACGCCGTTCTGGCGTCATTGCCAGGCGATCAGGCGGCCCGACACGCTCAAACTCCGCCTGGAGATGTTCGAGCGCAGCGCCAATATCGTCATCGGCGCCGGTGAATTGTTCCGTGAGCCGAGCTGGTTCGCAGTGATGATGGGACAGGGAATAAATCCCAAGGCGCACCACCCGATTGCCGACATCATCGACGACGCCGAGCTCGCGCGCCGCTTCCAGGTCATGAGCAGCGACGTGGCGAAACGCGTGCAATCCTATCCGTCACACGACGAGTTCATTCGCGCGAACTGCGCCGCGCCGCCGATACCGGTGCGCTCCACGTGACCGTGCCGACGCGCACCGCCAGCGTCGACGGGCACGACATCTTCGTGTTCGATGACCTCGTGCCGGTGGAAGAGGTGACGCGGTATTCCAAGGCGATTGCACAGGCCGCCTTCACGCGCACGGAAAAGGCGCGGCCCGATACGGTCGAACACCGGCATTGGGTTTGTGAAATGCCGCTCGAGAATCTGCCGCGCACCACGCTGTGGCTGGCCACCGAGAAGGCGATCGCGGAGTTGCGGCCGAACGAGCGGTTCCTTCCGTACCGCGTCTACACGAATTTCGCGTCGTTCGGCGACATCCTGTTGACGCACTTCGACGCCTTGCCCAACACGCGCGAGCTCACGGCGCTATGGTTCCTGTGCGAGCAATGGGACGTGGAATGGGGTGGCGAGACAATGTTCTTCGATTCCAGCGGCGACGCGCAGGTCGCGGTGACGCCAAAGCCGGGGCGATTGCTGTTGTTCGACGGAGCGATTCGCCACGCAGGCCGGCCACCCAATCGCAATTGCCCGATGGGACGCTATACGTTCGCCATCAAATTGCGCGCGACGTAGTCAGTCCCGAAAATTGTTGAACTGCAGGGGGCGGTCCAGCCCCTCCGCTTTACGTAGCAGCGCCATGGCGTCCTGCAGATCGTCGCGCGATTTGCCGGTGATGCGTAGCTTGTCGCCCTGGATCGAAGCCTGGACCTTCAGCTTCGATTCCTTGACCAGCTTCTGCAGCTTCTTGCCCGAGTCCGCGTCAATGCCATGACGCAGCACGATGTCCTGGCGCGCCTGGGCCAGATTCGTCACCGCATCTTTCTTCTCCATGCAGCGCACGTCGATGCCGCGCTTGCCCAGGCGCTGCGTGAGGATGTCGAGCATCTGCCTGAGCTGGAATTCCGCCGGGGCTTTCATGCTCACGGTCGTGTCTTTCTCGCTGAGCTCGAAGATCGCACCGGTGTCCTTGAAATCGAAACGCTGGGTGAGCTCGCGGTTGGCCTGGTCCACGGCGTTGGTGAGCTCGTGGATGTCGATTTCGGAGACGGCATCGAAGGAAGGCATGGTTTTCCTCGCGCTTCAGGCGCGCAGTGTGTTCTCGAGCTTGGACACGACGTCCGGCCCGACCTTGGTGCGCAGGAAATCGAGAATGACGGGCACGAATTTCCGGGCGTCCTCGGCCTTGAGTCCGAGCTTGCCGAAGCCTCCGACAACTGTCGCGATGGCCGCCGCGTTGCCGCCAATCGCCCCCGCCAGTCCGCCTAACAACCCGCCGAGCCCGCCGCCGCCGGCCGGCGCCTTCTTCATAATGTCGTGGAGCCCGGGCACGCCGCCGAGCAGGCTGTCGAACTCGGCGGCGCCGAGCTTGTCCTTGGCCGCCTTGAACAGTACCGCCGCGCCACCTTCGGCCTGGCTGCCGCTGATGCCGAGACTCCTGGTCAGCTGATCGATGAGCTCTTTCATGGCGAGATCCTTGGGTTTGTATCAGTCGTAGGCCGGAGCCGGGAACCCGTCGGCACCCTTGCGCCATGGGGTCCATACCAGAGCCACTTCGCCCACGGCGATGTCGGATTTGCGTGCCGGCACTTCCACCGCCCGCAGCGCGATGGTGGTGGCATCGAGCGTGGTTTCGAGGCGCGCGACTTCGGCGTCGACCTGGGTCCTGGTGTCGGTGAGCCGCTGCTGCAGAACTTCCAGGCTCTCTTCGGCGCGAGCGACATCCTGCGATTCGTGGCCCATGCGAGTCGCCGATCGTGCCGCGGTCCCCACGCGATTGATGTTCGTCGCCGAGAGCGTCCTGCGGCCTAACAAGGCGCCGAGGATCGAGCTGCCGATGGACACCGCGGTCTGCATGCGCTGCTGCGTGAGCTGGCTCTTCTCGCGCGCGCGCCGTTCCTCCGCCCGGCGGATCTGCTCCTGGAGCTGCAGAAGTCTGGCCTGCCACCGCTCGCGCAGTTCCGCCACCGCAGCGTCGCGCTTTTCACGCGCGGCGAGCGTGAGGCGCGCGCGAAAATCGCCCTCGGACTCGCCGCTTTTCGAGGCGCTCTTGAACGCATCGCACACGAAGACGTTGGCTCGCGCGGTTTCGTAGAGATGCGCCTGCAATCCCTTGGCCCAGGCGGCATAGCTTGCGGCGCGCAGCGCCGTGCCAGGCAGCTCGCCGAACTCAGCGTCGCCGGCCCCACCTGCGGACAGTCGCGATTTGAGCTGCAGATCCGCAACCGCGTCTTCCCACGACGCATTGCCGGCGCCGTCATCGAAGGGCGCGAGCCACCCGCCGGTCTGCCAGTCGTCGAGCGCGAGCTTCGAATCGACGTAGTGCAGCTTGGCAAAGCCCGCGATCATCGGTTTGTAGAGCACCGCGCCGCTGCCCTTGCTCGGCGTCAGGAAATACTCGGGAATACCCGCGCCCACGGCCGGGCGCGAAGCTGCCGGCGTCGCGGCGGGTGCGTTGGCCTGCATGGCGACGGCGGCGTTGCCGGTGGCGGATTTTCGCGGTCCCATGACACGCGCAATCTCCGGTCCGGTGAGCGGGCCGCGCAGATAGGACAGCGCCCAGCGCGTCTTCATGAGCACCGGCGCGTCGTCGTGCACATTGCGCATCAGGAACACGCGCTGCGTGAGATTCGACATCAGGCCTTCGAGATCCGTACCGTCTTCGTTGCCGGCGAGGGCGGACTTCAGGCCCTCGATGACCCGCAGCTTGTCGCGCTCGGTCTGCAGCCGGCCGATGAACCAGGTGCCGCAATTGGCGAGACCCTTGTAGTCGAGATCGACGGGATTCTGCGTGGCGAGCACCACGCCGAGACCAAACGCGCGCGCCTGCTTGAGCAGCGTGAGCATGGGTTGCTTGGAAGGCGGATTCGCGGTCGGCGGAAAAAAGCCGAAGATCTCGTCCATGTAGAGAATCGCGCGCAAGCTGCCCGTGCCCGACTGGGTGCGCATCCACGCGATCACTTCGTTCAACACCAGCGTCACGATGAACATGCGCTCGGCGTCGTTGAGGTGCGCGATCGAGATGATGGAGATGCGCGGCTTGCCTTCGGCGGTGAACAGCAGGCGCTGCGCATCGAGCGGCTCACCCTGCATCCAGGTCGCGAAGCCCGGCGAGGCGAGAAGCGAGTTGATCTGCATCGCAAGCTTCACGCGGTCCTTGGCGGGGAAGAAAGTCTCCAGATCGAATGCGCCTAACTTGTCAAAGGCGGGTTTCTGTACCGCCTGGATCAGGCCGGTCATGTCGAGGCTCAAGCCCGCCAGCCACGCGCCTTCGAGGATGTTCGCCAGCAGGATGTGTTCGCGCGAGCCGATGGGGTCGGCCTCGATGCCCAGCAGGCTCAGCAATCCGGACACCACCGAAGTCACGCGGTCGCGAAGCGCGCCACTTGAAAGGTCCGACCCGCCGGTTGGCGAAAACGAGCGCAACACCGACAGCGGCAGGCCGGTCTCCGCGCCCGGCGTGTAGATAGCCACGTCGGCCGCCGCGCGCAGCCTGCCGATGCGTTCGGGCGCCTGATCCCACTCGGCGAGGCCTGCTTTCCAGTCCTGCGCGGTCTTCGCGGCGAACTCGGCAACGCTCACGCCATTGCGCGCCGCGTCGCCGGCGTCCACCCACGGCTCGAAATCCGCCGGCGCCAGATCCGGAAAGGTCAGCATGAGATTCCCGAGATCGCCCTTGGGATCGATGCAGATCGCCGGCACGCCGTCGATGGCCGCTTCTTCGAGCAACGACAGGCAGAGTCCCGTCTTGCCGCTGCCGGTCATGCCGACGCACACCGCGTGGGTGGTCAGGTCCTTGGAGTCGTAGAGGACCAGGTCGTCCTTGAGCGCATTGGCGGCCGGATCGAATTCCCGACCGAGGTAAAAGGCGCCTAGCTTTTCGTAGTCGGAGGGCATCATTCACCTGAGCGTTGCGTCGGAAGGGGGACAGCCAGTCCCCATGTCTTACTTCTTGCGCTTGGCCGCCTTGGCCTTCTTCTTGCGAGGCACCGCTTTGCGACGCAGTGCCGTCACCTCGATCTCGATTTTCATGCGCGTGTCGGCGAGGCCCACCACCATCATCGTGGCGGCCGGACGCACTTCGCCGAACGCCTTGCCCATGGCCGGCCAGCAACGCTCGAAGTCCGCGCCATTGGTCAGGAGGTAGTGAACGCGCACCACGTCGGCGAAGCCCGAATCGGCTTGCTTGAGCGCGGCGGCGATGTTCTTCAGTGCCTGCTCACACTGGGCCACGGCGTCGTCCTGGATGGTCATGTTCGAGTAGTCGAAGCCGGTGGTGCCGGAGACGAAAATCCAGTCGCCGTCGACGACGGCGCGTGAATAACCGATGCTCTTTTCGAACGTGGATCCCGATGAAATCAAGCGGCGCGCCATCAGTCCTCCTCGCGGTATATTCCGCCCCTTCAGATTCTGCCACGGTTCGTCACATGGAAAGCCGCATGAAGACATTCGCGACGACGTTGTTTTGCGCTGCACTCGCGATGGTTGCCACGGTGGCGCAGGCCGCCGACAACCCGAGATCCGTGGCGCTGGTGCGCGCCATGCGATCGGACGAGATCGCCGTCGCCACCACGAAGCTCGCATTTCTCAGCGGCTCCATGGGCGAGCGATATGGGAAGACCAGCGCGAGCTGCATCAAACACATTTCTTATGTGGACTTCACCGCCGGGTGGGCGCGCGTCGTCGACAATGTGCTGACACCGCAGGAAGTCGAAACGTCGCTGGCGTTTTTCCAGTCGGATGCCGGCGTCAAATACGTGGAAGGTCTGATGCGCCGCCTGCGCGCGCGCCAGGGCGAGAGCTCCCTGCTGCCAGAGGTTCCGGGGAAAGAAGACATCACGCCGGCGCAACTGGCCAGGATCTCCGAATTCTCGAGCACCGGCCTTGGACGCAAGGTCATGGGCAAGGATTTGTCGCTGTCTCCGGCTTCCGTGGCAATGGGACGCGAAACGGGCGAGCGCATCGCTGCGGCTTGCGGCAAATAGTACGACCCGGGCGCGCGTTCAGTCGCGATCGATCGCTTCGACGACCTCGCAGGCGATGGGGTCGAACTTCGCCAACGCGGCCGCGGCCTTCATGTGAGGTGCGGCTTCGGGGTTGGCGCGCATGGCGTCGAACGCGGCCTTGCTTTCCCATTGCGCATAATTCACGACCTTGGATCCATCCAGGCTGCGATGAATGTTTGCCGAGATGAATCCCGGCAGATGCTTCATCGTTCTTTCGGTGGCGTCAGTGAGCAAAGTCACCAGTTGGTCCTGCTGACCCGGGTCGACCGTGAATACATTGATCAGCGTGAGCAGCGGCCGGCGTTTTTCAATGGTGGTCATGGCACTGTTCTAAACCGGTTTCCAGGGCGGAAATGTAGGCCTGGCGGACTTCCCGGGCCCGATTCATCCTTGACGCAATGCCGGATCGACGGCGATACTCGCCGCCCGATGAATACCAATCGCATCCGCAAAATCTGGTGGTGGCGCCTCCAATAAGGAGTGGGCCTTCGGGAAGCTATTGCGTATCTGATCAGAGAACGAATTCCAAAAGAACCCATCTCCGGTACTGCCAGAGATGGGTTTTTTGTTGTCTGCGTATCTCGCCGACGAAACAGCAGAGAGGAGTTGAGAAGGGGTGAAACCGCCTTTTGACATCGCCGGCGATCTCGACACCCCGGTGTCGGCCTTCGCCAAACTCGGCGCCTTCAATCCGCGCTTCCTGCTGGAGAGCGTGGAGGGCGGCGAGCGCCTGGCGCGTTATTCGTTCATCGGCTTCGGCAAATGCCTCGAGGTGAAGCTCGATGCCGCGGGCCTCACGGTTGGCAGCGCGAAGCTGCCGCGCCCGGCAAACAAGGCCGAATTGTTAGACGCGCTGCGCAAGGCGCTGGCCGCGGCTCCCAAACCACTGCCGGAAATGGCCGGCGTACCGCTGGCCGGTGGCCTCGTGGGCTATTCGTCGTACGACGTGGTGCGATACTTCGAGCGTCTGCCGGCCAATGCACGCGCCGACAACCTGGTGCCGGACCTGCACTATGTCGCGCCCGAATCCATGCTGGTGTTCGATCACCTGACGCGCGGCATCGCATTGCTGCACGCCGGCACTGAAGCGGAGCGCCAGTCACTGCGCCGTGACGTGATCGGTGCGCTGCGCGGCGGCATCTCCAACTACTCGATCCCGGGCAGCGGCTCGGTGGAACGCTATTCACCCGCCACGGGTTCATTGTCGCGCGACGACTACATGGCCGGCGTCAAGCGCACGCAGGAATACATCGCGGCCGGCGACGTCTACCAGCTCGTATTGTCGTCACGCTTCTCCGGCCGCCATTCGCTCGATCCCTTCGAGGCCTATCGGGCGCTGCGCCTCATCAATCCTTCTCCTTACATGTACTACTGCAAGCTCGGCGATGTGACCGTGGTCGGTTCCTCGCCCGAAGCGCTGGTCAAGGTCAACGCCGCCGGCAGCGCACAGCTGCGGCCGATCGCCGGCACGCGGCCACGCGCCGACGATCCCGCCGCCGACATCCAGCACGAGAAGGATCTGCTCGCCGACGTGAAGGAAAACGCCGAGCACGTGATGCTCGTCGATCTCGCGCGCAACGACCTCGGCCGAGTGGCGCAAGCCGGCAGCGTGCACGTCGATCCGTTTCGTGTCATCGAGCGCTATAGCCATGTCATGCACATCGTCAGCGGCGTGAAGGGGCAGCTGGCGAAAGGCCGCGATGCGTTCGATCTCTTCGCGGCGACATTTCCGGCCGGCACGCTGGTGGGGGCGCCAAAGGTGCGCGCCATGGAAATCATCGATGAGCTCGAGCCCATACGGCGCGGTTTGTATGGCGGCACCGTCGGCTACTTCGGCGCGCGCGGCGACATGGACCAGGCCATCACCATTCGCACGCTGGTGTTCCGCGGCGACGAATACAGCTACCAGGCAGGCGCCGGAGTGGTTGCCGACAGCGTGCCGGTCACCGAGTACGAGGAAGTAATCGCAAAATCCGGCGCGATGGCGCGCGCGCTCAAGCTCGCGGCGGAGGGCTTATGAGCGTGCCAGTAAATATTCGTTTGCTGTTGATCGACAACTACGATTCGTTCACCTACAACCTGGTGCAGGCCTTCATGATTCTCGGCGCGGAAGTCGACGTACGCCGCAACGACGAGATCACCGTCGAACAGGCCATGGCGCTGTCGCCCACGCATCTGTGCATATCGCCGGGACCGGGCACCCCGTATGACGCCGGCGTCAGCATGGACATGATCCGCGCGTTCGCCGGAGCAGTGCCGGTTTTTGGCGTCTGCCTCGGGCACCAGTCCATCGTCGAGGTCTTTGGTGGCAAGGTGGTTAGAGCCCCGCGACTCATGCACGGCAAGACTTCACCGGTCACGCACGACGGCCAGGGTCTGTTTGCGGGCCTTCCGCAACCTGCCGAAGTCGGTCGCTACCATTCACTGATAGCCAAGGCCGATACGCTGCCCACGGACCTGCAAATCACGGCGCAGACTCCCGAGGGCGAAATCATGGGCGTCCGCCACAAGCGGCTCAAAGTGGAAGGCGTGCAGTTTCACCCCGAGAGTGTGCTCACGCCGGATGGTCCGGCACTCATCGGCAATTTCCTGAAGATGAGCGGCGGCAAGCAATGAGCCTGCGCAACACACTCGAACACCTGTTGTCGGGAAAGTCGTTGACCGAATCCGAGGCCGGGGATCTGCTGCGCTCGATTGTCGGATCCGAGAAGGCCGATGGCGGGATGCCGCCGGCGCTGGCCGGCGCCTTCCTGGCGGCGCTACGTTCGAAGGGTGTCACGGCCGACGAGGTGCGCGGCTTCGCGCGAGCCATGCGCCAGCTCGCACGCCAGCCGGGAATTCCTTCCGGAGCCCGCGCCATCGACATCGTTGGTACCGGCGGCGATTCCTCGGGCAGCTTCAATCTCTCCACCGGCGCGGCGTTGCTGACGGCGGCCTGCGGAGTCGACGTGATCAAGCACGGGAATCGCTCGGTCTCGAGCAAGTCGGGCAGCGCCGACGTGCTCGAGCAGCTCGGGCTCAAACTACCGCTCGATGAATCCGCCGCCGGCGCCTGCCTGGCGGCGACCCGATTCACCTTCCTGTTCGCGCCTCACTACCACCCGGCGATGAAGGCAGTGGTGCCGATTCGGAAGGACCTGGGCGTGCGTACGGTGTTCAACATCCTCGGCCCCTTGACGAATCCCGCGGCGCCCTTGTTCCAGCTCACCGGCGCCTTCGACCTGCCCACCGCGCAGCTCATGGCCGAAGCGCTGTCCGGCCTGCCCATCGAGCGCGCCTTCGTGGTTCACGGCGCCGAAGGCTGGGATGAACCGACCCCACTCGGGCCGTTCACGGTGCTCGACGTGCGGCCCGGCGAAGTGAAGGCTTCGATCCGCAGCCCTTCGGACTACGGCCTCGATCTGTGCGGCACGCACGAGCTGGCCGGTGGCGACGCCGCCAACAATGCGCGCGCGCTGCGTGCCGTGCTCGAGGGGAACGAGCATGGAGCGCACCGCGACGCACTGTTGTTAGGCGCGGCGCTGGCGCTGGAGATCGTCGGCCGCGTCGACCAGCCGCGCGATGGCGTGGCGCTGGCGAAGCAGGCCATCGACAGCGGCGCGGCGCGCGCGACGCTCGCCAGGCTCGCCGCGTTTGGGATGGGTGCGGGCTTATGAGCGGCGACTTCCTCGCCGGCATGGCGCAGGCGAGCCGCGAGCGTTCGGCGGCGGCGCAAGCGAAATTGCCCGGGCATGAATTGCGCGCGCGCGTGGCGGATCTTCCCGCTGCGCCCGCATTGAAGTTGGGCAGCTTCGACCTGATCGCCGAAGTGAAGCTGCGCTCGCCGGCCGTGGGCTTGCTCAAGGACGCGAGCGTGGAAGATATCGGTGCGCGCGTCAGCACCTACGCGAAGGCCGGCGCGGCCGCGGTGTCGATCCTCACCGAGCCCAGCCGATTCGACGGCTCGCTCGGAGATCTCGCCGCCGGAGCGCGCGCACTGTCGCCGCTCCAGGTGCCAGCCATGCGCAAGGACTTCCTGGTCGATGCCTACCAGGTCGTGGAAGGGCGCGTCGCCGGCGCGGGCGGCGTGCTCGCCATCATTCGCATGCTGCCGCGGCCGGACCTCGAGCAGCTCATCGACGCGGCCCTGGAGCTCGACATGTTCGTGTTGCTGGAAGCTTTCGATGCGCGCGACATCGAGCTTGCGCATGCGCTCGTGGATTCGCGTCCTGCACACCGCGACCTGCTGCTGGTCGGCGTGAACTCGCGTGATCTCGCCACGCTCAAGGTGGTGCCCGGACGCCTCGACGCGCTGGCCGCGTCACTGCCCACCGACGTGAAACGCGTCGCTGAAAGCGGCGTGACGACCGCCGCGGATGCCGGCCACGTGGCGGCTATGGGTTACGACCTGGCGCTCGTGGGCAGCGCGCTCATGTCGGCGGCCGAGCCGGCGCTGCTTGCGCGGAACATGCTGGCCGAAGCACGCGCGGCGGTCGCCGTGCGGGCCTCGCTGGTCGCAGGCCGCGCATGAACCCGGTCATGAGCAATCTCCACAAGCCCTTCATCAAGATCTGTGGCATGACCACGCCGGTTGCGGTGAGTACCGCCCTGGCCTGCGAAGTCGATGCGATCGGCTTCGTGTTCGCAACCTCCGTGCGCCAGTTGACCACGCGGCGCGCCAGCGAGCTCGCGGCCAGTGCGCGAAACAAGCTGGCGTGCGTCGCCGTCACGCGTCACCCGTCGCGTGAGCTCATCGCCGAAATCCTGCGCGACTTCAAGCCCGATATTCTGCAAACCGATATCGAAGACATCGACGGCCTCGACCTGCCGCGCACCTTGAGCGTGCTGCCGGTGATGCGGCCGGGATTGCACGCCGCGTGCGCGCTGCCGGCCAGAGTCCTCTACGAAGGACCGCTGAGCGGCAGCGGGCAGACGACCGATTGGGAAGCCGCGGCGCAGCTCGCGCTCCGTTGCCAGGTGATTCTTGCCGGTGGACTGAACCCGGTGAATGTCGGCATCGCGATTCGTCACGTGCGCCCTTTCGGGGTCGACGTGTCGAGCGGCGTGGAAGACCAGCCCGGCATCAAGAGTGCCGACAAGATCGAGAAATTCGTGGCCGCCGCGCGCATGGCGGCCCTGGAGTTGAATTCATGAATGCCCAAGACCCGTCGATCGATCCCGCCAAACTACTCGCCGACGAGCTGGCCGGGAAATATCCGGACGCACGCGGACGCTTCGGTCCGTTCGGCGGCCGCTACGTGCCGGAGACGCTGTTCGCCTCGTTCGAGAAACTCGACGCGGGTATCAGGCAGTACCTGCACGCGCCCGACTTCCAGGCCGAGCTCGCCGGCGAGTTGGCGAGCTGGGTCGGCCGTCCGACCGCGCTCACCCGCGCGCACCAGCTGTCGAAGGCCTGGGGCGCCGAGGTGTGGCTGAAGCGCGAAGATCTCGCGCACACGGGCGCGCACAAGATCAACAACGCGCTCGGCCAGGCCATGCTTGCGAAGCGACTCGGTGCAAAGCGCGTGGTGGCCGAGACCGGCGCCGGTCAGCATGGCGTCGCCAGCGCCGCGGCCTGCGCGCGCATCGGCTTGCCGTGCACCGTGTACATGGGCGCGGTCGACATGGAGCGCCAGGCGCCGAACGTCGGCCGCATGAAGTTGTTGGGTGCGACCGTCGTGCCGGTCACCAATGGCGACCAGACGCTGCGTGCCGCCATCGACGAGGCGTTCCGCGACTGGGTCAGCAATCCCAACGACACTTTCTACATCATCGGTTCGGCGGTGGGGCCACATCCGTATCCGTACCTGGTGCGCGAGCTGCAGACCGTGATCGGCAAGGAGGCCCGCGCACAGATGTTGTCGCAGTCCGGCGGACTGCCGGATGCCGTCATCTCCTGCGTGGGCGGTGGCTCGAATGCCATCGGCATGTTCCATCCATTCATCGGCGATGAGTCGGTGGAGATCATCGGCATCGAAGCCGGCGGTACGGGCAAGCAGTTGGGCCACAACGCGGCGACGCTGGCCTATGGCAGTCCCGGAGTGCTTCAAGGCGCGTATTCATTGCTGCTGCAGGACGAACACGGACAGATCCGGGAAACCGAGTCCATCTCCGCGGGCCTCGACTACCCGGGTGTGGGGCCGGAGCATTCACTGCTGCTGTGGGCCGGGCGCGTGCGTTACGAAGCGGCCACCGACGATGAGTCGCTCGAGGCGTTGACCGAGTGCTGTCGCGCCGAAGGCATTCTGCCGGCGATCGAATCGGCGCACGCGTTCGCGGGAGCGCGTCGCTGGGCGAAGCGGAATCCCGGAAAGAAAGTTCTCATCGGGCTCTCCGGCCGCGGTGACAAGGACATGCCGACGTTGCAACGGACCGTGCTGGCAGGTGTGAAATGACCCCGAGCGAGAGAATCACCGCCGCCATTCGCGAAGCGCGCGGCGGCACCGCCATCGTCGCTTTCGTCACCGCCGGATATCCCAAGCGGGAACAGTTCCGCGAGCAGCTCGTCCAGATCGGCAACGCCGCGGACGTGGTGGAAATCGGCGTGCCGTTCACCGACCCGATGGCGGACGGCATGACCATCCAGCGCTCCAGCCGCGAGGCATTGCGTCAGGGGTTCAGCTTGCGCTGGCTGCTCGAGGAGCTCATGGCCATGCAACGGGATGGTCAATTGCCCGCGGCGCCGCTGGTTCTCATGAGCTACCTGAATCCGTTGCTGGCATTCGGGTTCGAAGCGCTCGCGAGCGCCTCGGCAAGAGCCGGCGTGTGCGGCTTCATCATCCCAGACCTGCCCTACGACGAAGGCGAGGATCTTCGCGCCGCGCTCGCGCCGCACGGCCTCGCGCTCATCCAGATGGTCACCCCGGTCACGCGGCCGGAGCGCCTGGCGAAGCTGTGCGCCGCCACGCAAGGATTCGTGTACGCCGTCACCATGACCGGCACCACCGGGCGCAGTGCCTCGGTTCCCGGCGAAGTCACGCGCTATCTCGACCAGGTGAGCGCCGTTTCCAAACTACCGGTGTGCGCCGGGTTCGGCATTCGCAGCAGCGAACAGGTGGAGCAGCTCAAGGGACACGTGGCGGGCGTCATCGTCGGCTCGGCGCTGGTCGAAGTGCTGGAGAACGGCCAGGATCCATCGGTGTTTCTGCAAGCGCTGCGAAGCAGTTAGTGCAACACAAGCTGCCCGGATACGCGATGCTCGCCGTGCTCATCGGCGGGCTGTCGATGGTGAGCCCGTTCTCGATCGACACTTTCTTCCCGGCATTTCACGCCATGGAAGCGGCGCTGCACGTGAGCGCGCTGCAACTGCAACAGGTGATCACCGCGTACATGGTGCCGTTCGCGTTCGCCTCGCTGATCCACGGGCCGCTGTCCGATGCCCTTGGAAGGCGCCCGGTCATGATCTGGGGCATGGCGCTGTACACCGTGGGTTCGGTCGCCTGCACCTTCTCGCCTAACTACGAGACGCTGATCGCCTCGCGCGTCCTGCAGGGCGCGACCGCCGGCGTGGGCGTGGTCATCGGGCGCGCGATCATCCGCGACCTCTATTCCGGTGCCAGCGCCCAGCGCCTCATGAACCTCACCACCATGATTTTCGGGCTGGCGCCGGCGGTGGCGCCCATCATCGGTGGCTGGGTGCACGTGGCCTTCGGCTGGCGCGCGGTATTCGCGGTCATGGTGATCTGCGGGATCATCTTCGCGGGTGCCTCGTGGTGGAAGCTGCCGGAAACCCATCCGCCGGCCGCGCGCATTCCCTTCAACATGCGCAACCTCGCATCGACCTCGTGGACGGTGCTGTCGCACCGCGAATTCCTCATGCTGGCGCTGACCGCGGCCATCAACTTCTGTTCGATCGCGTGCTTCATCGGCTCGGCGCCGGCGATCGTCGAGGAACACTGGGGCATGAGCGAGACCTCGTACGCCGCGCTGTTCCTGCCGGTCATCTCCGGCATCATGTTGGGGGCGATCGTCTCGCGACGCATTGCCGGAATCATGGACCTGACGCGGCAGGTGAACCTCGGCCTGGCAATCACCTTCGGCGCGGCGCTGCTGCGCGTGGTGCTCCATTTCAGCTTGAGCTCGCTGCCGATTCCGTTGCAGCAGGCGCTGTTGTTCTGTTCGGCGATCGGCGCGCAATTCGCGTTCCCGGTACTCACGCTGCGCATGCTCGACCTGTTCCCGGCGGCGCGCGGCACCGCCGCCTCGGCGCAATCGTTCGTGGCCCTGCTGGTCACCGCGTTCACGCTCGGCTTCATCGCTCCCAAGGTGCTGATGCATCTCGAGTGGATTGCCTGGACATCGCTGGCGTTGACGTCGGCTGCGTCGCTGTGCTGGCTTTACTCGCTGCGCGCGTTGCGGGCGTCGCTGCCCGAGCCGGCCAATCCTCAGTCCGAATAGCCGCGCACGAAGGCCGCCGCCAGCCGGACCGCCACGTCACCGTCGCGATCACGGCGCAACTCGGCGCGCAGCCTCGCGGGCGTGAGCCCGGTAGTACGACGCAGCTCGCGAGTCGCGTGCGCCTGGTCGGCAAAACCGGTGTCGGCGGCAAGCTCGGAGATGCGCGTGTCACTCCCGTCGAGTGCACGCAGCGTTGCCTGCAGGCGCATCAGCCGCGCGAACTCCTTGGGAGTGAGTCCGACGCATTGGCGGAAACGAATCTGGAAGCCGCGCATGCTCATGCCGGCCGAGCTCGCGGTGGCGTCGATGCGTGCTTTGCCCGCGGTGGCGATGAAACGCTCGACCGCGGTCTCGATGCGTTCGTCGAGCGTGGCGGAATCGACGCGCCGCTCCATGAACCGCCACAGTCGCGCGTCGTCGCCACCCGCGAATGCGCGAACAGCCGCACGCAACGAGTTGCTGAAGGCCCGATCGACGCCCGCGAGATCAACGACGCGGTCGCGGGACTCCTGCAGCCCGCGCGCGCTCAGCAGATTCGAAGCGGCGGGCGTGAGCCGAAGGCCCACGCAGTCGAGCGGCCGCGTGACCTCGAGACGGACTGCCGTGACGCGCTGCGCCGCGAATAGTGTCGCGGCCTGCTGGTGCCAGCCGTTGCGCGCGTCCCAGCATCGCGGCGGTGCTTTCAAGTGCACGATGAGCTCGCAGTGGCCGTCGGGATAGATAGTCTGCGACGCCCCGGCAGGCCGCGGGTCGCGCAGGCGCCAGACGCACCTGAGATGGCGCCGGAGGCCCGCCGGAACCGGATGCTCGCGGTAGTTCATGGCGAAGTATTAGCCGGTACCTTGCGCATTTGTTCAAGCATCCGCGACGGCGCCAGCGCACAGTGCGGCCATGCACACACGAGAACTGCTGATTCTGGGACTGCTGGCGGCCTGCACGGCCGCCGCCGGCGATACATCGACCGCGGCGCCGGACTTCGGCTGGTTCACCGGGAACTGGTGCGCCGAATCGGGTGGAGAGTTCATCGAGGAACACTGGCTGTCCGCGCGCGGCGACCTGATGCTGGGAATGAGCCGCACGGTGAAGGCGGGGAAGACCGTGAGCTTCGAATTCCTGCGCATCCAGCGCGATACCGCAATGACTAACTACCTGGCGCAGCCCCAGGGCGCGCCACCCACGGCATTCCGGCTGACCGGCGCCGGCGCGAACTGGGCGAGGTTCGAGAATGCGCAGCACGATTTCCCGCAGCGCGTGGAGTACCGCCGCACGCCGACTGGCCTGCACGCGGAGATTGCGGGACCCGGCAAGCAGGGCGGGGAGATCGTCATCCCCTTTGAATATCGCGCGTGCCCGGTTCGCGGCGGCGCCTGACTGCTCATTCTTCCCGTGGCTGCACCAGCTCCGCCAGCGTCTGCCGCAATTCCGCCATCTTCGGCGGCTTGCTGAGCACCTTGTCCACGTGTTCCGGCTTGTCGTCCGAGGCGATCAGCCGATGCCCCCAGCCCGTGAGCATGATGATGGGCACCTGACCCGCGAGCTGCCGGATCCGTGTAGCGACCTTTCGACCGTCGACATAGGGCATGCCGAGATCGGTGATGACCGCGTCGAAGCTGGCGCCGGCCTTGGTTGCCGCCGCGAATGCATCGATGCCGGCCTGCCCGCCCTCGGCGGTGATCACCTCGTGCGCGTCGAGCTCGAGCGCGTCGCGCAGCGACCGCAGCAGCAGCGGATCGTCGTCGATCAGCAGCAGGCGCAGCGAGCGCGGCGGCGACATGAGCTCATGCTCGCGCATCGTCATGCCGGTGGGCGCGCGCGGGAATATTAGGCGGATGGTGGTGCCGCGCCCGAGCTCGCTGTCGATTTCCAGTTCGCCGCTGTGCCGCTGCGCCATGCCGAAAACCATGGGCAACCCGAGCCCGGTGCCACGCTCGCCCTTGGTCGTGAAGAATGGTTCGAGGCAGCGGCTGCGCGTCGTCTCGCTCATGCCGACGCCGGTATCCTGCACTTCGACGATCACTTCGTTGTCGCGCGAATCGACGCGCGTGCGCAGCGTGATGGTGCCGCCATCGGGCAGCGCGTCCACCGCGTTGAGTACGAGATTGGTGAGAGCGTCGCGGACTTCGTTCTCGGCGCCGAGGATTTTCGGCAGGTCGGGCGTGAGCGCGCTCTCCACGTGCACGACCACGCCGCGCTCCTGGGGAATGTTGCTCCACCGGGCGCGCGTGAGATCGATGACCTGCACGAGAATCTGGTTGAGGTCCACCGGTGCCAGCGTGAGCTCGAGTCCACGCGGAAGATAGAAGGCGCGCATGCGTTGCACGGTGCGAGCCACGTCGTCGATGGCGCGCTGGATCACGCCGAGATGCTCGCGCGACCGCTCGCTCAGGCCGGCGTCGTGCGTGAGCATGGACTGCGCATACAGCGCCGCCGGTGACAGCGCGTTGTTGATGTCGTGGGCGATGCCACTGGCGATCTGGCCGAGGGCGCGCAGTCGTTCCTGCTGCATCACGGTTTGCTGGGTCTCGCGCAGGTCCTGGTACGCGCCCTGCAGCGCCTCATAGAGGCGTGCCTGATCCGCGGCGAGCGCGACGTGGCTCGAAAGCTGGCGCATGAACTCGCAGTCATCGCTGCTGAACGACTCCGCGCGGCGCTTGGCCACCACCATCACACCGAGCACTTCGTTTTCGATCATCAGCGGAGCCGCGACCATCGCCCGCAGTCCTGCGGCGGCGAGGCGCGCGGGGAAGGGATGCACGGCCGCTTCGATGTTCGGCTCATATACGAGCTCGCCACTCAGGCAGCGGCTGAGTCCGTTCTCCTGGATTTCGATGCGCGCCTGGTCGACGATGCCGATCTCCTTGCCGAGCGTCGCGCTGCGATCGCTCACGCAGCTCACCGTGAGCTGCTCCGGCTCGGAGTGGTAGAGACAGGCGCAGGCGAAGTCGATACCGAGATTTTCTTCGAGGCTGCGCAGCACCACGTCGAATACCTTGCGCAGATCCTGGTGAATGCCAATGGCATGCGTGGTGCGATCCAGCAGCTGCATGCGCTCGAGCTGAATCTTCAGCTTGCGCTCCGCGAGCACGAAATCCTCGATGTCGGTATTCGAGCCGAACCACTTGAGGATGCGGCCGGCCGGATCGCGCAGCGGCACGGCGCGGGTCTTGAACCAGCGATACACGCCGTCGAAGCGCCGGATGCGGAAGCTGACGTCATAGGTATCGCCGCTCGCCACCACGCGCGCCCACTCCATCTGCACCTTCACGCGATCGTCCGGGTGCACCTGCTCGAGCCAGCCATGGCCTAACTGCTGCGATTCGCTGCGCCCGGTGTAGTCGAGCCACTGGCGACTGAGGTAGTCGGTGTGGCCGTCGCGCAGGCAGGTCCAGATCATCTGCGGCAGCGACTCGGCCAGCGTCTTGAAGCGTGCGCGGTTTTCACGCAGTTGCTCGACGGTCTCGCGGTGCTCGGTGATGTCGACGCAGGTGCCGATGTAGCCCACGAATTCGCCATTGGGGCCGAGATGCGGCGTGGCGCGCTCGAGCAGCCAGCGCCAGGCGCCATCGTCCCGCTGCAGCCGGAATTCCATCTCGTACGCGCGGCGCGCGTCGAAGGCGGCGTGATAGGTGTCGAGCGTGCGATCGAAATCCGCCGGATGCACGTTGTCACACCAGCCGTCGCCGATTTCCTGCTCCATGTCGCGGCCGACGAAATCCAGCCAGCGCTGGTTGAACCAGGTGCAGCGCTTGTCCGGACCGCTCATCCAGATCAGCACCGGCGCCGCGTTGGCGGTGGTGCGGAAGCGCTGTTCGCTCTCGCGCAACGCTCCTTCGGCGCGCAGGCGTCCGGTGATGTCGCGGATGAACGCGCTGAACACCAGCTCTTCGCCGAAGCCGATCGGCGTGATCGCCAGTTCCACCGAGAACTCATGTCCGTCGCGATGCAGGGCCGACATCTCGACGCGCTTGTTGAGCACGCGCGCGATGCCGGACTCCGCATATCGACGCATGCCGGCACGATGTTGATCGCGCAGTCGTTCGGGAATGAGGATCTCAGCCAGTTCGCGGCCCATCACCTCGGTGCGGTTCCAGCCGAACATTTTCTCCGCCTGGGAATTCCAGCCGGTGACCAGCCCGTGAACGTTGATGGCGATGACTCCATCGAGCGCAGTCTCGACGATGAGCTGGTGGCGTTCCTCGGAGAGGCGCAGGGCCTTTTCGGCATTGCGTCGCATGCGGTCGGCGCGCTCGCCGCGTGCGGCGTTGATGAGCACGAAGGTGGTGAAGGCGACGACCGCCGACAATGCGAACACCGATACCGCCGCTTCGTGCCCGAGGCCACCGGCTCGTTCGAAGCTCAGCGTCAAGGCGCCGGCCAGCAGCGGTACCAGGATGGCCGCGGGCAGCAGGCGGCGCGCCATGCTGCCGCCTACGCCTTCACTGGCGAGCAGCTTGGCGACGCCGGCGTCGGTGCGCAACGTGAGGGCGCCGGCGCTGAGCAGCAGGAAAAGAATGGAGCCATGGGCCGCGACATTCACGAAGGGCACCAGCGCTTCGCCGCCGAAGATGTAGCGCGAAAGGCCCATCCAGCCGATCACGAGCACGATGATCGCCAGCGTTTGATGCGCCGAAGCCGTCCGCGGCCGCAATGCGCAGAGAATCGACATCCCAAAACAACAGAAGGCGACCGCGGTCGAGGGCGCCATGCGCGGCAGCGACACGCCAGGCGTTGGTTCGGGCACCGGCCCGAGCGTGAACTGGTCGATGTACACGTCCCACGACAGCGCGTAGCGGAACAACACCAGCAGACCGATCGCCGTCACCGCCAGCGACAGGATGGCCGCGGACCGCCTCACGGAAAGAGTCGTCAGCCACAGGGCCGCGCCGGAGACCACGAACGCAAGCGCAGTCAGCCGCGAGATGCGCGGCCAGACAGGCGCCAGATTGGTGAGCGCCTCCATATCGAACGTCCAGCCCGCCAGCACGAGCAGGCCAACGGCCAGCACCACGAACGCAGCGAACTGTGCGAAGAATCGATTCGGTTCCGCGCTCTCGGAGCTGGTCATAAAAAGCACGCTACTCCAAACGCGTGCGCTGCGGCAATTTGTAGTTAGGCGGGTCGCTTGCGAACTGGACTCAGGCGACGCCCTTAGGGGGCATCTCCCGACGCCCGGTCAGTTGATGTTGATTTTGAATTTCACGATTACCCGGAAGTGATAGCCGGGGCAGTTCGTGGTGCCGGACGAAGCCGCCATCACCTGGAGCGCAGCTTCGTCGAGCTCCGGATAGGTGCTCGTCTGGATGACGGAGGGTTCCTGCGGCGGTCCCGGCGTATCCGCGAGACTGAACTCGACGAACACGGGTCCTTCATGCATGGCATCGCGCGATTCCTGGGGAAAGAAGTTATCCGGGTTCGCGATCTTCATGTCCCGCACTTTGCATTCCGGTCGCACGGTATCCGGCCGGGACGGAAGCGGCGGCTCGGCGGAGCAGTCCGACTCCATGGAGGTCGGGGGAAAATCGAGCGGCGAGGTCGATCCGACGATTTTCCAACTCTGGCCCGCCGGAACGATGATGGCGCGCGAGGCGTTGGGAATGCCATAGGCGTTCGGCCACGTGTATCGAATCACGCCGTGGCAGCGCAGGATCGCCTTCGACTCGTTGGCGATGACGATGTGCTTCTCGCCGCAAGCGACCTTGCGCGGCCCGCAAGGAATAGTCTGCCCGCCAGAAGTGAATTGCCACTCACGCCAACGCGCGCCGTTTCGCTCGAAGACGCGTCCGGGATCGTCGGTGACTTCTTCGATGATGCCGGAGGTCTTCAGTGCGGGTTGAGGCGCGGTGGCGGGAGCGGGTGGGTCGCCCGCGAGGCGCAGCAACAAGAGCCCGGCGGACAGTGCCTGCGTGGTGATCATCGCCGCAGCACGCCGATGAGCCAGGCCACGCCGACGCCGACCATGCCCCAGCCGGCCCATATGGGTTCATGCCCGAGCGCCAGCCAGACGATCCCGCCTAACAACAGCACCGATGCGATGGTCACCTTGTCACGGCGCCGGTTGGTGCGCCTGATCTCGGTGCGCAGCGCGTTGATCTCCGGTGCCTCGACCGCCAGCCGCAGGCGTCCGTCCTGCGCGCGCTGCACGGCCGAGCGCACCAGCGGCGCCAGTGTCTGCAGGCTGGTGAGGATCTCGGGCAGCTGCGCGCGTGCGTTCTCGAGGATGGCGCGACCGCTCATTTTCTCGCGCACCCAGTCGCGCATGATCGGCCCGGCGGTCTTGAAGATATCGAGATCCGGGTAAAGTTCTCGTCCAAGCCCTTCGATGTTCAGCAGCGTTTTCTGCAGCAGTATCAGCTGCGGCTGAATCGATACGTTGAAGCGCCGCGAGATCTCGAACAACCGCAGCAGGACGGTGCCGAAGGAAATTTCCTTCAGCGGCTTGTTGAAGATGGGCTCGCACACGGTGCGAATCGCGGATTCCATCTCATCGACTCGCGAGCCTTCGGGCACCCAGCCGGATTCCAGGTGAAGCGTCGCCACCTTGCGATAGTCGCGATCGAACACCGCCAGGAAATTTTCGGCGAGGTAGTACTGGTCGCGAGGATCGAGCGTGCCGACGATGCCGAAATCCACCGCGGCGTACTTGGGCGCGGCGGGATTGTCGATGAGCACGAAGATGTTGCCGGGGTGCATGTCGGCGTGGAAGAAGTTGTGCTTGAACACTTGCGTGAAGAAGATCTCGACGCCGTTCTCGGCCAGCCGGCGGATGTCGGTTCCGGCTTCACGAAGGCGCGCCATGTTGGAGATCTGCACACCGCGGATCCGCTCCATGACCATGACGCCCGGCCGGCAGAAGTCCCAATGCACCGCCGGCACATATAGAAGAGGAGAGTTCTCGAAGTTCCGGCGCAGCTGCGAGGCATTGCCGGCCTCGCGCATGAGGTCCAGCTCGTCGACGATGGTCTTTTCGTATTCGGCGACGATCTCCACCGGCTTGAGTCGCTCGCTGCCAGCCCAGTGCGCCTGTGCGAAGCGCGCCAGTTCGCGCAGCACTTCGAGGTCCCGCGCGATGACCGCGTGCATGCCGGGTCGCAGCACCTTGACCACCACCTCACGGGTCTTGGCGCCGTTGAGAGTGACCTCGGGCCGCAATTCGGCGGCATGCACCTGGGCGATGGAAGCCGCCGCCAGCGGCTCTTCGTCGAACGCCGAGAACACCTGCTCGGCAGCGCGCCCGTAGGCACCTTCGATGATGGCGCGCGCCAGCTTGCCGTCGAATGGCGGCACGCGGTCCTGGAGCTTGGCCAGCTCGTCGGCGATATCCACCGGCAGCAGGTCGCGGCGGGTAGATAGGGCCTGGCCGAACTTCACGAAAATCGGTCCGAGCTCCTCCAGCGCGAGACGCAGCCGCTCGGCACGCGGCGCGTCGCCGCGGCGCACGGCCCAGGTCCAGGGCGAGAGCAGGAACAGGAAGCGCAGCGGCCGATATAGATGAGTGGCGCGCACGAACTCATCCAGCCCGTGACGCACCAGCACGCGTTGTATCTCGATGAGCCGGGACAACACGCGCAGTTTCATCGTTGGGTCTCTGGTTCGGCGTCGGCGGGTTCGATCATCCGCGCCCGTGCCTCGAGGCGGTCCAGATCCTCGCGCAGGCGTTCGACGCCGCGGTAGAAATCCTCGGCTTCGGCGCGCGGCACGAGATCGCCGGTCTCGTGCGCCAGGTATTCGGCCACGTTGCGCACGCTGGTTTGCGCGGCGCGACGGCCAAACCCCGTCGCCAGGCGCACGAAGCGCAATGCCTGGTGCGCGGGCGTGTCGCCGATGAGCCGGGAAAGCTCCTCTTCGACGTCCGGCTTGAGCAACATGGCGAGCTCGCGGAATTTCTGCGCGATTTCCGCATCGCCGCGAATCGTGACGTCACCGCGCTGGATGACTTCCTCCGGATGCGATCCGGCCAGCGCCGCGAGGTTGAGCAGGCTGCCGGAGATTTCCGCGTCGGGTGGTTGCGCGCCGGAATCATCGCGGGTGAGGCGGATCGAGGAAGTCAACGCCTCGGCGATCAGCACCCAGCGAAGGCCGAGCGCCTCGACGCGCACGCGCCTGCCGGTGAGCGCCGCGCACAACTCGCGCGCGCGCGGGCTGCGCGGCAGGTTGCGATTCAGCAGATTCTCGATCGCCTGGGTCAGCATGCGTCAGCGCAACTAGTAACGATAGCCGCGATGCACGGCGACGATGCCACCGGAGAGGTTGTGATAGCGGCAATCCTCGAGGCCCGCATCGCGCAGCATGCCTAACAAGGTTTCCTGGTCGGGGTGCATGCGGATGGACTCGGCGAGGTAGCGGTAGCTGTCCTCGTCCTTGGCCACCAGTTTGCCGATCAGCGGCAGCACCCGGAATGAATACAGGTCGTACAGTGGTTTGAGCAGCGGCACCACCGGCTGCGAGAACTCGAGAACGAGCAGCTGGCCGCCGGGCCGCAGCACGCGGCGCATGTCGGCGAGCGCCGCCGCCTTGTCGGTGACGTTGCGCAGGCCGAAGCCGATGGTGACGCAGTCGAATGAAGAGCTCGCGAATGGCAGCTTCTCGGCGTTGGCGAGAACGCAGGACACATTGCCCACGAGCCCCGCGTCGAGCATCCGGTCGCGGCCCTCGCCCAGCATCGCGCCATTGATATCCGACAGGATGACCAGGCCGGATTTGCCGACCTGCTTCGCGAGACCAGTAGTAAGGTCGCCGGTGCCGCCCGCCACGTCGAGCGCCCGCTGACCGGGCCGCAGGCTGGTCAACGACAGCGTGAACTCCTTCCAGAGGCGATGCGCGCCGCCGGACATGAGATCGTTCATGAGGTCGTAGTTGCCGGCGACCGAATCGAAAACGCCACGTACGCGTCGCTGCTTCTCGTTCCACGGCACGCGTTCGTAGCCGAAATCGGTGTCGGCGTTCTTTTTGGACTCGGTCACAGGGCAGCAAGTATAGACGGTGTCGTCAGCGAGGCTCGAAAGCGCTGGCTTTTCGCCGGAGCTTTCGCTACAAAGCCCAACTATTCGAGCGGGGGTCTTGGGAAGGGCGGGTCGCCTGACGGCAACCCGCCCTTTATTTATGGCTGCCAGCGGCTGCGCCGCAAACCCAATGCCGGCCTTCGGCCGGCTTCATGAAGATCATTGTTGGGCGGCGTGCACTCGCGCCTCGTACTGCGCCCACTTCTGCGTGTAGGTCTCGCCGAGCTCGCGCAGGTATTTCCACGAGTACAGCCCTGAATCGTGGCCGTCGTCGAACACCAGCTTCACGGCGTATTGTCCGACGGGCTCCACCGCCTTGATGCCGACGTTCTGCTTCCCCAGAACGAGAACCTCCTGGCCCGGTCCGTGTCCCTTTACTTCGGCGGATGGCGAATGCACCCGGAGGTATTCGAAAGGCAACAGGAACCGCGCGCCGTCATCGAACTCGACCTCCAGCACGCGTGAGCGGGTCCGGAGCTTGATTTCGGTGGCCAGATTTTCGTTTTGAATCGTCATGGAAGGCCCCGAAGCCTATACTTGCGAGCGCGCCGGAGGGGAAATACCGGCGTTTTTGCCCCGGGGGGATATGCAACCGACGGACACCGCGCAACCCGACTATTTTCACAAGGTCGTGGATTGCCAATGGGCTTGCCCAGCACACACCGACGTCCCCGAATACATTCGACTTATTGCGCAAGGCCGCTTCACCGACGCGTACATGGTGAACCGGCATTCGAACGTGTTCCCCGGCATCCTCGGCCGGGTTTGCGACCGGCCCTGTGAACCCGCGTGCCGTCGTGGCCGCGTCGAAGAAAAGCCGGTGGCCATCTGCCGCCTGAAGCGCGTCGCGGCCGACAGCACGGACGATATTCGCGCCCGCCTGCCGAAGATTCCCAAGCTGAAGAACGGCAAGAAGGTGGCGCTGATCGGCGCCGGCTGCGCCTCGCTGACCGTGGCCAACGACCTCATGCCGCTTGGCTATTCGGTCACGATATTCGAACAGTGGGCAGTGGCGGGCGGCCTCATGCGCACCAACATTCCGTCGTTCCGCCTGCCGGCCGAAGTGCTCAACGACGAGATCTCGCAGATCGTCGAGATGGGCGTGGACCTCAAGCTGAACCATCCGATCAAATCGATGAAGGAGTTGCTGACCAAGGGCGGCTTCGATGCGGTTTTCGTCGGCGCCGGTGCGCCGAAGGGCAAGGAGCTCAAGCTTCCCGGCCGCGCCGAAGGCGCAGCCAACATCCACATTGGCATCACCTGGCTCGAGTCGGTGGCGTTCGAGCACATCAAGGCGATCGGCGAGAAGGTGCTCATCATCGGCGTCGGCAACACCGCCATGGACTGCTGCCGCACGTCGCTGCGGCTCGGCGCGAAAGACGTCAAGGTCATGGCGCGCAAGCCGCGCCAGTTCTTCAAGGCCTCGGCCTGGGAACTGGAAGACGCCGAAGAAGAGCACGTCAAGATCATCATCAACCGCTCGCCGAAGAACTTCGTGCTCGAGAACGGCAAGCTCAAGGGCATGAATTTCGACGTCATCGAATACGACCTCGATGCCAAGGGCGGCATCACCGCCGAGCGGATAGTTAGGGAAGAGTTCATCGAAGCCGACGACGTGATCCTCGCCATCGGCCAGGAAAACGCCTTCCCGTGGATCGAGCGCGACCTCGGCATCGTGTTCGACAAGTGGGATGTGCCGAAAGTCGACGTGAAGACTTTCCAGTCGACCCGTGACGGCGTGTTTTTCGGCGGCGACGCCGCGTTCGGCCCCAAGAACATCATCTGGGCCGTGGAGCACGGTCACCAGGCGGCCATCTCGATTCACAATCACTGCCAGTCGAAAGCGGTTACCGAGCGGCTGGCGCCGGGCGTGAACCTGCAGTCCACCAAGATGGGCATGCACGAGTGGGCCTACGCCAACGACTACAACCCGGCCGAGCGGCGCCTCATGCCGCACGTGTCGCTGAAAGAGCGTTTCAAGAAACTGAACATCGAGGTCGAGCTGGGTTTCACCGTCGAGCAGATCGAGAAAGAAGTGCAGCGCTGCCTCAACTGCGACGTGCAAACGGTGTTCGAGACCAAGCTGTGCATCGAGTGCGACGCCTGCATCGACATCTGCCCGGTGGATTGCCTCACCATCACCAACAATGGCGAGGAGTCGGATCTGCGCGGGCGGCTCAAGGCTCCCGCGAAAAATGTCACTCAGGCCTTATACGTATCGTCGGCGCTGAAACATACCGGCCGCGTGATGGTCAAAGACGAAGACTTGTGCGTCCACTGCGGCCTCTGCGCGGAACGCTGCCCGACCGCGGCCTGGGACATGCAGAAATCCACGATCCAGTGGCCGCACGCCACGGACGAGGCTGCCGCAGCGCACGCCAAACTCCCGAAGAGCGCCTGACATGCCCGAGAGAGTAAATAACTTCGCGATCAAGATCGCGACGGTGAACGGTACCGGATCGGCCAGCGCCAATTCGCTGCTCATGAAGTCCATCTTCAGAAGCGGCGTCCCGGTCATGGGCAAGAACTACTTCCCATCCAACATCCAGGGACTGCCCACCTGGTATGAAATCCGCATCACGAAAGACTCGTACGTGGCGCGTTCGGGAAAAATCGACCTCATGGTCGCCATGAACGCCGAGACCTACACCAAAGACGTGCGCGAAGTGGTTTCCGGCGGCTATCTCATCTACGACTCCACCTGGCCCCGGCCCGCCTTGCTGGCCCGCGACGACATCACCGTGCTCGGCGTGCCGCTCGCCAAGCTCTGCAACGAGAACTTCAACGGCGTGCGCACCCGCATCCTAATGAAGAACATCTGCTACGCGGGCGTGCTGGCTGCGTTGCTGGACCTGGACGTGGCGAAGATCCGCGAGTTGCTCGCCGAGACGTACGCGAAAAAGCCGGCGCTGGTCGATTCGAACATGAAAGCCATCGAGCTCGGCTACAACTACACGCGCGAGAACTTCAAATGCCCGCTGCCCATGCACGTGGCGCCGGTCCTGCTGGGGGCCTCGAAAACCGCCGGCCACGTCCTCATCGACGGCAACACCGCGGCGGGCCTCGGCTGCGTGTACGCCGGCGCGACGGTCGGCGCGTGGTATCCGATCACGCCGTCCACCTCTCTCATGGACGCCTTCAAGATGTTCGCCGACAAGCTGCGTGTCGACCGCGACACCGGCAAGAAGAACTTCGCCTTCATCCAGGCCGAAGACGAGCTCGCCGCCATCGGCATGGTGCTGGGCGCCAACTGGAACGGCGCGCGCGCTTTCACGGCGACCTCCGGACCCGGCTTGTCGCTCATGAATGAATTTCTCGGGCTCGCGTACTACGCCGAGGTGCCGGCGGTGCTGTTCGACATCCAGCGCGTGGGGCCGTCCACCGGCATGCCGACGCGCACGCAGCAGTGCGACATTCTCGAAGCCGCGTACGCCTCCCACGGCGACACCAAGCACGTATGCCTGTTCCCGCGCGATCCGGAAGAGTGTTTCTACTTCGCGCGCGATGCCTTCGATCTCGCCGAGCGGCTGCAGACGCCCATCATGGTGATGTCGGATCTCGACATCGGCATGAACGACTGGATGTGCCCCGATCTCAAGTGGGACGACAACTACGTCCCCGATCGCGGCAAGGTCTACACGAAAGACGAGATCGAGAAGCTCGAGAAATTTCACCGCTATCTCGACGTGGACGGCGACGGCATCCCGTATCGCACGTTGCCGGGCGTGCATCCCAAGGGCGCATATTTCACGCGCGGCTCGGGCCACACGCAGTACGGCGTGTACACCGAAGACTCCGCCGAATACCAGGTGGTGCTCGACCGGCTCACGCGCAAGTTCACCACCGCCAAGCGCATGGTGCCGAAGCCCGTCATCGAGCAGGACGCGCACATCGACATCGGGCTGGTCGCCTACGGCAGCTCGGATGGCGCGGTGCGCGAGGCGCTCGACATCCTCGCCGCCCACGGCATCAAGACTAACTACATGCGCCTGCGCGCCTTCCCGTTCGGCGATGACGTGGAAAAATTCCTCGAGCAGCAGAAGCTGGTGTTCGTGATCGAGCAGAACCGCGATGCGCAGATGCGCTCGCTGCTGCTGCTCGAGACGCGGGTGGAGAAAGCCAAGCTGCGTTCGCTGTTGCACTACAGCGGCCTGCCCATCTCGTCCGAGTTCATCGTCAAAGGCGTGCTCGCCGAAGTCGAACCCAAGACCCGCAAGCTCGAGGCAATCCCCGGCAACAATTTTGGTGTCGCATGACTTTCCTGCCCAAGCCCAAAGTCCGCCACCCGTCGCTGCCGAAGAATTCCCTCGGACTCACGCGGCGCGACTACGAAGGCGGGTTGTCGACGCTCTGCGCCGGCTGCGGCCACGATTCGATCACCGCGGCGATCATCGAAGCGTCCTGGGGACTCGATATCGAACCGCAGAACATGGTCAAGTTGTCGGGCATTGGCTGCTCGTCCAAGACCACGGCCTATTTCGTGAGTGGCGGGCATGGATTCAACTCCGTGCATGGCCGCATGCCATCCATCGCCATGGGCGCCAACGCCGCCAACCGCGATCTCACCTACATCGGCGTCTCGGGCGACGGCGACACGCTGTCGATCGGGCTCGGGCAGTTCTGCCATGCGATCCGCCGCAACCTGAACATGGCGTACATCATCGAGAACAATGGTGTGTACGGCCTCACCAAGGGGCAGTTCTCGGCGTCGGCGGACGTGGGCAGCAAGGCCAAGAAGGGGGAAGTGAACCAGCAGCCACCGATCGATCCGGTGTTGCTGGCGCTGACGCTGGGAGCCACGTTCGTGGCGCGCAGCTTCTCCGGCGACAAACAACAACTGGTACCGCTGATCCAGGCTGCGCTGCGGCACAAGGGTTTTGCATTGATCGACGTGCTGTCGCCCTGTGTCACCTTCAACGATCACGAAGGATCCACGAAGAGCTATCAATACACTCGCGAGCACTATGACGCCGCCGTGCATGCCGACTTCATTCCCTTCCAGCGCGAGATCTCGGCCGAATACGCGGCGGGCGATGCATTGCCCGTGGTGCTGCACGACGGCAGCCGGATCCTGCTGCGAAAACTCGATGCGACTTATGATCCGACCGATCGCGCCGCGGCGACTTCCGCGATCTCGGAAAGGTTGAAAAAAGGTGAATTTTTGACGGGGTTGCTCTACGTGGATGCGGATGGCAAGGACTTCCACGATGTCAATGAGACACCGGCTATTCCGCTCAACCAGATTCCCCATAAAGTGCTGTCGCCGGGGTCGGCGGCCTTAGCGAAAGTTCTAGCCAGATATCGTTAGCCGCGCTATGTTTCGGCCCGCTACAGGAACCGGTTGATTTAGGAGTCGACATGGCCGAAGAAGAGAAGTCCCAGAAATTCACATCCAAAGTGCGCCGCGGGCTCACCTGGGTCAGCACGGTGTCGTCGACCGAGCTTGCGCGCGTCAAACAGGAAGCCGGCGGTGGCCGCATTCCGGGCATGACCGCCGCGCAGCTGTCGGACATCGAAGCCGCGCTGCTGTGGATTGCGCAGAACAAGGAAGAGGCGAATGGGTAAGGGTGATCGCCGCACCAAGCGCGGCAAGTTGTATGCGGGCTCGTTTGGAAAGTCCCGCCCGAAAGATCCAGCGAAGAAGAAAGCAAGTGCCGTAAAGGCCAAGAAGAAAGCTTAGAGCCAGACGAAATTGCACAGGTCCACGAAGCCCGCGCCTCAAAAACGCGGGCTTTGTCATTTTCACGGCTCAGTTCTTGATCACGAATTTCATCTTGAATCGCAGATCCGACAGGTACGGCACGCCGTCCCTGACCGCCGCCGCGAATTGAGCCGATTCGTACCACCGCAACGCGGCGGCATCGAGCTCCGGGACGCCACTGTGCAGCGACACCGCGGCCGCGGTGGCGCAGCCATTGGGCTGAATCCGCACCTGTAGCACCACGGAACCTTCCTCGCCGCGTTTCTTGGCGCGCGATGGATAGATGCTATCGACATCGTCGCCGCGAAATACTTTCGCCGGCTGCGTGCGTTTCGCCGGCTTCGCGCCTGGCAGACACGGCGCTCGTCGCTGCTGGAAGTGCAAGGGTTTCTTCTTGCGGAGTGCGGTGACGCGCCGGCTCGCATCGGCGAGTGCAGCGCGAAAGGCACTGGCGAGCGCCGGCAGGTGGAAGCTGGCTTCGCTGAAATCGCCACGCTCGAGAGCGGCAACCACCGGCTTCTCGGCTGCAATGAGGCGGATGTCGGGACCTTCGGCGACGACTTCATTTTCTTCGAAGAATGCCTGCCAGTATCCGCGCCAGTAGGGCGCCGGCTTGCTCGCCGTCCAGTATTCGTTGATCTGGGTGGCGAGGATTCGCTGCGAGCGAATCAGTTGGTCCGCTTCGTCGAGTAGAACCCGCCCGTCATCACCGTCGGCTTTGCCGGCACGGTTGATCAGTACGCGAATCCTTGCCTCGGTCGACGCGGCGAATACCCACTGTTCGAGATCGTCGGCGATGGTTCGGCCGCGCATGTCGGTGTATCCGGGCTGCGCATTTTCGCCGAGCTTGCGTGCCTCGCGCCACGCGGCCTGGTACTGCGGATCGAATTTCGCGAGCCGGGCGGCAACCTCGACGCTCGGGCCTTTGGGCGCGCAGGCCGCGAGCAGCAGGGTGAGCAGGACGAGTGGGCGAGTCATGCGCGCAGGATAGCTTTTACGCGTCTTTGCTTGTCAGCGATGAAATTCGGAGACGACCGGTTCAATGCGCACGATGTGCGTGCCAAACCAGGATTCGCGCGTGGTCACCCGCATGAGCCCGGACTCCGGCAACCGCGCGAATTCCGCGTCGGGCGGACAGTAGGCGCCCGGAAAGCGGTCGCCGAACTACCCACCCGTCACGCGTCGCGTGCACTTCCTGGCGTTGTCGTCGATCACGACGCGCAGGTTGGGCGTCGACTGCTGGACACGGCCAAGCAGGCGGGTGCCGAGGTCCGGCAGCGAACGGCCCACCACGATCCAGCAACACCCGGTGAGCAGCAGGAATGCAAAAGCAAAGGCAAGCAGATGGGCGGTCGTGCTGCTGTTATTGCGGATGCTCGCAAAACCCCGCTTCCTCAGCACCACGAACAGGCCGAACGCCGTGCACGCGGCGGCCACCCATCCACTGAGGCGCGCCCAAGACGGTGAGACGAGGAAGTCCGCGAAAATGCCGTACGCGCACGCGCCGAGAATCAGGAACGGGAGCGCCACACCGACGAAGATCCGCCGTTTTTCTTCGGCGGGCAGATCGCTGAACCTGGAGAGCTCGCGTTCGTATTGCGCGACCTCTTTTCCCCAGGCAGCAAGAGAAATCTCATCGCCCACGACTCGCTGCCACAGCTCGCGAACCAGATCGTGGATGACCTTGGCCGGCGCGTCCGCGTAGCGCAACGAAACAGAAATCTCGCGATTCGATTTTCCGCGCGACAGGAACGCGTTGACGCGCCCGGCCCAGCTTGCGGCGGGAAGAGGCTGGGCCAGTTGCAGCGTCAGATACGGGCTCGATGCGTTGCGCTCGTGCGTCAGCCGCACATTCGCAACATCGCGCCACCGGACGTACTGTCCTTCGATGCTAACGCCTTCGGCAGACACCTCGATGAACAAGCCACGCTCCCTGAGCGCGCCTGTCCATGCGAGCACCATGATCGGCAGACCGATGATCATGATCAAAGCGATCAGCGACGCTTCGCCGGCCAGCAACAGCATGATCGTGAAGCCCGCGAACAGCAGGCTGATCACGAGCGGAAACAGCAATGGCGGGCTGCGCCGGAAACGCCGTTGATCCAATGTCGTCGTCGTGGATTGCGTCATGAGGGCAGGGCGCGTCCGGGCGTCATTCCTTGATGACGAATTTCACCGCGTAGGTGATCTCGGAGGAGATCGGCTTGCCGTGATCCGAACCGGCCCGGAATCGCGTGTATTCGGCCGTCAGCAATCCGGCTTGATCGAGCTCGGCGGAGCCGGTCGAGACGACTATGGCGGTGGCGTTCGCGCAGCCCGTGGGACCCACCTGCGTGCGCAGGATCACCGTGCCTTCCTCACCGCGTCGCCGCGCACCGGCAGGATAGAAATCGCTCGGCGCCTGGGCGCGCTCGGCCGCGGTCATGCACGGCCGCTTGTGCGGGACGAAGGTGAGAAACGCGGCGTTCTTTTGCTTCGCCAGCGAACCGCGGATATCGGCGAGCATCGAGCGGAATGCCGTATTGAGCTCGGGCACGGTGTGCGCCACAGCCTGATGGAAATCGCCAGAGTCGAGTTGAGCGATGAGACGCGCCTCGATTTCCACGATCCTTGGATCGAGCGCCTCTGGCAGCACCTGGTTCTTGTCGGCGAATGCCTGCCAGTTTCTCCGCCAGAAAGGCGCCGGCGCACTCCTGAACCAGTAGTCGCTCAACAATTGCGCACGCCACAGATTTTCATCGAGCAGCGGCTTGAGCGCCGCCAACGCCGGTTCCGACACCGCGGGATCGCGAGACTTCGCCTGCTTGCGCAGCGCGCTCACTTGTTGCGCGGTCGACTTGGAGACCACCCAGCTTTCGACATCATCCACCGGATGACGGCCGCGCAGATCTTGCAGGTCGTTGCTCCGGAGCAAGGTATTACGCAAGTCGAAAATCTGCCGATATTGTTCATCGAGCTGCTGTAATTGCGCGTTCTTCCGCGCCGCCATCGCCGGAATGCAGAGCACCAGCAAGCTCGCGAGTGCCGCCAAAGTCAGGTGTTTCATGTCGCGGAGATCCTGCGATAGCGTTCGACGATGTCGAGCGCGGTCTGGTTGTTGGGCGGAAGGTCGATGTCGGTCGTGCCGCGCGGCGTGGCGCGCTCGCCCCAGCGCACCACGTGGCCGGTGAACGTGAGTCCGCCGCCGAACGACGGCATGAGCAGCAGCGCACCAGGCTTCACGCGGTTCTCCTCCAGCGCTTCGCACAGAGCCACGGGAATCGTCGCCGCGGACATGTTGCCGTAGCGATGCACGTTGACGAACACCTTCTCCATCGGCACACCGGTTTTTTTCGCGACCGACTCGATGATGCGCAGATTCGCCTGGTGCGGGATCACGAGGTCGACGTCGTCGGCACCCTTGCCGATCTTGGCCAGCGCCGCCGCGCACGCGGTCGCCATTCCGTGTACTGCCTTCTTGAAGATCTCCTGGCCTTCGAACTGCCACTCGGTCTTGCCGAGTATCCGGTTCTGGTGCGCGTAGGCGCCGCCCATGCCGTGCACGCGCAGGATCTCCCGCGCCTCGCCGTAACAACCGAGCCGCTCCGCTAACAACCCTTCCTCGCGGTCGGTGGCCTGCAGCACGACTGCGGCGGCTCCATCTCCGAACAACACCGCGACGTTGCGATCGTTCCAGTCCATGAACGGCGAGATCAGTTCCGAGCCGATCACCAGCGCGTTCTTCACCACGCCCGTCTTGATCAGCGCCGTGGCGGTCGACAGCGAATACAGGAAGCTGGTGCAGGCGGTGTTCACGTCCATGGCCGCGCAACCATCGGCGCCAATGCGCTTCTGGATGCCGGACGCCATGTTCGGCACCTGGTCGTCGTAGCTGGTGGTGCCGAACACGATGAGCTCGATGGTGGAGCCTTCGACGCCCGCGCATGCCAGCGCGCGTGCCGCGGCAACGTAACTCATCTCCCCGAGAGAGACATGCGACACGCGGCGTTCGCGAATGCCGGTGCGGCTGAAAATCCAGTCGTCGTTGGTGTCGAGGAAGGTCGCGATGTCGGCGTTGGTGAGGACCGCCGGAGGCAGGCATTTGCCCCAGCCGGTGATGGCCGCCCCCTTCGTTTGCGAAGTCATGCCGGGAGGATAAGCGCCGGCAGCCAGTCTGGCCATTCCGCATGGTCAGAGGGACTGCGCTCCCGTAGAGTTCGCGCCCATGACAGAACACAACTTTTCGCGCTGGCGGCCGCATCCCTGGCATGGTCTCGACCTCGGCGAAGATTCACCGCGCATCGTCAACGCCTACATCGAAATCACCCCATTCGATGTGATCAAGTACGAGATCGACAAGGCGTCCGGGTACTTGCGCGTCGATCGTCCGCAGCGCACCTCGTCGCATCCGCCGGCGCTCTACGGATTCATTCCGAAGACCTATTGCGGCCCGCGCATCGCCAAGCTGGCGCCCGGCTGTGAACGCGGCGACGGCGATCCCCTGGACATCTGCGTGGTCAGCGAGCGGCCCATCGAGCGGTCCGAAGTATTGTTGCGCGCGCGCGTGATCGGCGGGCTGAAGCTCATCGATCGCGGCGAGGCGGACGACAAGATCATCGGCGTGCTCGAAGGAGACTATGTCTGGGACGCCGTCCAGGAGCTCACGGAATTGCCGCCGGTGCTGGTCGAGCGGCTCGAACATTACTTCAGCACCTACAAGATGGTGCCGGGCCAGCCTAACAAGATGAGCATCACCGGCAAGTACGGGTTCGAGCACGCCAAGGCGGTCATCGAAGCATCGAGCGCCGACTACCAGGAAAAATTCGGCGAACCAGGCGAGGACCGGCGCCGCGGGTGAAAAAGGGGACATTCCGGTTTTTCTAGCTAGAGAGAACGCACTCGAGGATGCGACTTCTCTAGCTAGAAAAACCGGAATGTCCCCTTTTTCACCCGCGGCGTCGCATGAAGCGCATCAGCGCCGCGGCGATCAGCGCCGCCGACGGCGCCAGGAACCAGGCTACGATCACGAATTGCGCCGGCAACGGACTCGGGAGAGCCAGCCCGAGAACCAGCGCCGGCAGCCCCGCGACCAGTCCATGAAGAAACGGCGAGTTGGCGCCGAGCACGCCGGCCCACACGCCCGAGAGAAACTGCACCAGTGCCCAGGCGGCGGCCACGCGTTCATCGGTCGACTGCGCCGGCATGACCAGGATTATGAGCAGTGCGCCCGCGAGGTTGATGGTGCCGCTCACCAGCAGCGCGCCGCTGCGCAAGCCGCGTGCGGGAGGAGCCGCGTTCACGGGATCAGTTTGCAAACGGGTACCTTTTTGTCAAATGGCGCGAAATGCTTTGTCCCGGTCCAGCAACGATTGCTAGCGTCCGCCGTCGCGGCGCGTAGTCTCGCGTCCGCGCCGATGCGAGGCAAGTGATGCAGAATCGCGGCGCGGTTTGCGCTACCGTGTCGGCCATGAAACATCCCGTCGCGTGGTTGTTTGTCTGCCTGGCCATCCCGTTGGTTGCGGTGCCGGCGCCCAAACGCATCCCGACTCACGAAGACATCTGGCTCATGAAGCGTGTCGGGCCGCCCCAGGTGAGCCCCGACGGTCGCTGGATCGTCGCGTCGGTGATCGAACCTGCCTACGACGACGTCGCGCAGCTCAGCGACCTGTGGTTGATCGATACCGCCGCGCAGAATTCCAGCCGGCGCCTCACCTCGACCCGGCGGCCAGAGAGCGGCGTGACCTGGAGCCCGGACAGCCGGCGCATCGCCTTCAGTGCGCAACGCGACAATGATGACGTGGCGCAGATCTATTCGCTCGATCTCGCCGCCGGCGGCGAGGCGCAGCGCCTCACCAGTATTTCCGGCGGCGCGCGTTCCCCGACCTTTTCGCACGACGGCCGGCAGATCGCCTTCGTATCGCTCATGTATCCGCAGGCGCTCGACGATGCGGCTAACAAGGAACAGATCGAGGCGCATCGCGCCCGCAAGACGAATGCGCGGATCTACGATGGCTTCCCGGTCCGCAGTTGGGATCGCTGGCTCGATGAACGCCAGGCGCGTGTCTTCGTGCAGGCGCTCGACGCGGACGGACTCGCAAACGGTGCGCCGCGCGATCTGCTGGCGGGGACCAAGCTCGCCGCCAGCGCCGGCTTTGCCGGCCGGCAGACCGACACGGGTGAGGAAATCGAAGTCGAATTCACGCCTGACAACCAGGCGGTGGTGTTCGCTGCGACCACCAATCGCAACGCCGCGGCCTACGCGTTCACCGACGCGCAGTTGTTTGTCGTGAACGTGAGCGGCAGCGAACCTCGGCAGATCACCACCGGCAGTGACACCTGGTCGCAGCCGCGGTTCACACCCGACGGGAGCACACTGCTGGCGGTGCTCGAAACGCAGGGCGCCAGCGTCTACAACGCTTCGCGCGTCGCGGCGCTGTCCTGGCCGGAGCTGCGCAAGAGTGTCCTCACCACGAAGCTCGACCGGTCGGTGGGCAGCTTCGCGGTTTCGCCCGATTCGCGCACGCTGTACTTCACGGCCGAAGAGGCCGGCAACGAAAAGCTCTTCTCGGTCCGCCTGGGCGGCGGCTCAGTACAGACGCTCTTTGCCGTCGGCAAGGGTTCGTTCACCAATCTCGCGATTCCCACGAAATCCTTCAAGGTCGCGCTGTACGCGAACTGGGAAAGCGCCAGTGCGCCGGGTGAAATAGCGCTGGTGAGCCCGCTGGGCGGCAGTGCGCTGGTGCTCACCAAATTCAATGCGGCGCGTGCCTCGCAGCTCGAGCTGCCACCCGTCGAGAATTTCTGGTTCACCAGCAGTCGCGGCAAGCGCATCCACAGCTTCGTGGTGCGGCCGCCGGGGTTCGATCCGTCGAAAAAGTATCCGCTGTTCGTGATGATCCATGGCGGACCGCACAGCATGTGGCGCGACCAGTTCTTCGTACGCTGGAACTATCACCTGCTGGCCGCGCCGGGCTACGTGCTGCTGCTCACCAACTACTCCGGCTCCACCGGGTTCGGCGAGGAATTCGCGCGCTCCATCCAGGGCGATCCTCTCAAGGGACCGGCCGACGAGATCAATGAAGCGGCGGACGCGGCGATCCGGCAGTTCCCGTTCATCGACGGCAGCCGCCAGTGCGCCGGCGGCGCCAGCTATGGCGGACACCTGGCGAACTGGCTGCAGGGGACCACCACGCGCTACCGGTGCCTGGTGAGCCACGCGGGCCTGGTCAATCTGGAAACGCAGTGGGGCACCAGCGACACTATCTACTCGCGCGAGGTGAACCTGGGCGGGCCGCCGTGGGAGCAGGGCAGCGTGTGGCGCGAGCAGAATCCCATCCGCTACGCGGCAAAGTTCCGCACGCCGGTATTGGTCACGGTGGGCGAGAACGACTTTCGCGTGCCGCTCAACAATTCGCTCGAGTACTGGAGCGCACTGCAGCGCATGAAGGTGCCGAGCCGTCTCATCGTCTTTCCCGATGAGAATCACTGGATACAAAAGGGCGAGGACAGCCGTTTGTTCTATGCTGAGGTTTCCGCGTGGCTGGCGCGCTGGCTCGGGCCCGCGAACTGATCAGCGCCTGGGACCCATAGGCCGGAAATCATAGGCCGGAAATCATAGGCCAGAAATCATAGGCCAGAAATCATAGGAGATAGTCGAGCTTGTCCGACGAGTGGGATTTCTACTTCGCCCGCGTCAACGACGCGGTGTCCTCCATCTTTGTCGACCTCGGGATCCGCGCCGACGTTCCCATCGAGAAACGGCCGTGGCTGCTGTGGATCTGGGTACAGCTGCAAGCTGCGAAGCCCGACGGGCTCGCGACCAATGAAGAAGCGCGCACTTTGCACGAGATCGGCGCAGCGCTCGATTCCCTGATCCCGGCGACCTGCGGCGCGCAGCTGGTCGCGCGCATCACGGGCAATGGCCGTCGCGAGTTCTACTTCTATGCCGCCGAGCCCGGCGAGCTCAATGCGTCAGCCGCCAGTGCCATGAAAGGATTCCCGGACTACAAATACGAGACCGGCAGCACCTTCCAGCCCGAGTGGGAGCAGTACCTGATGTTGTTCCCCTCCGAGACGAACCTGGAGCGCATGCAGAACCGCCGCCTGCTCGAGGAGCTGGCGGAGCAGGGCGACTCGCACGAAGTGCCTCGCAAGGTGGAGCATTGGCTCTACTTTGGCGATGAGGCCAGTCGCGCGGCGTGCCGCGACACACTGGTGGCCATCGAATTCAGCGTCGAAGACGAAAGCCTCAGCGAAGAAGAAGGCGCCGAGATGCGTTACTCGCTCGTGGTCTCGCGCGTCGACAGCGTCGACTCCCATACCATCAACGGGATCACGCTCGAGCTCCAGCGCCTGGCGGGTGAATACTGCGCGCGCTACGACGGTTGGGAGTGCCCGGTGACGCGCGAAGCTCCGGTTCAATAGTTAGCCGGCCGCATGCGCATCACGCTGCTGGCGTTTTTTCTGATCGCGCTGGCGGCGCTCGCGGGTTGCCAGGCCATCCAGCGCAAGGCGCTCTTCTATCCCACGCACCACGATCCGGAAAACGGCCTCGAACGGTGGTCGCGCGGCGCGGTGTTGATCGGCTATTCGCGGCAGGTCACGAATCCCGGCAGCGTGTGGCTCCTGCTGCATGGGAACGGCGGTCAGGCCGCCGATCGGGCCTACGCGCTCGGCGCGTTTTCGCCGCGCGACTCGGTGTTCATCATGGAATACCCCGGCTATGGCGCGCGGCCAGGCAAGCCGTCGAAGCGCGCCTTCGATGTCGCGGCGCTCGAGGCATATGACCTGCTGCGCGCGACTTTTCCCGGCACCCCCATTTGTGTCGCTGCCGAATCGATTGGCAGCGGACCTGCTGCCTCGCTCGCACGGGCGAAGGTGCCACCGGACAAACTGGTGTTCGTCGTGCCGTTCGACGATCTGAAGTCCGTGGCAAAGGACCACGTGCGATTCGTCCCGGTCGGGTTGCTGCTGGCGGGAAGCTGGAACAACGTCGCCGCGCTGAGCGATTACCAGGGACCCATCGAGGTGTTCGGCGCCGAAAGCGACCAGGTCATACCGGTGAATCACGCCCGCGCACTGGCGGCCAGCCGGCCGCAGGCGCGATTCCACCTCATTCCCGGCGGGCACAACGACTGGTCGCACCAGGGCGCGGTGCGTATTCGCAATCCCTAGAGCGACTTCGCGAACACCACGGTCAGGTTGTTAGCCGGCATGCGCACGATCTGCCGCCGCTGCAGGCCGTGCGCATTCGCCACGCGCGTCACCTCCTCGAGCTCGCGCAGGCCCCATTCTGGATTGCGCCGTTTGAGCGAGGCGTCGAAGTCGAGATTGGACTGCACGGCCTTGCCGTTTTCGAGGTACGGGCCATAGAGCACCAGCTTGCCTTGCGCGCGCAGGTGGCGCGCGGCGCCGCGGCACAAGGAATGCGTCGCCGACCAGGGCGAGATGTGGACCATGTTGATGCACAGCACGGCTTCGTAGTGTTCCGCCACGGGCCAGATCGGCTCGCTCACGTCGAGTGCGATCGGCGCGGCGACATTCGTGAGTCCGGCTTCGCCGATGCGGATGGCGATCGCCTCGAGTGCGGCGGCATCGGGTTCGGTGGGCTGCCAGCGTATGGCGGGCAATGCCTGGGCGAAGAAACAAACATGTTGCCCGGTGCCCGAGGCGATCTCGAGCACGCTGCCGTTCCGCGGCATCACCGACTCGAGCACGGTGAGGATCGGGTCCTTGTTGCGCTCGGCCGCGGGCGAGGTCAGCAACTCATTGGTCACGTCCGTTTTCGCTCGTCGCGAATCCGCTTCACCGTCATCCACATGAATGCGCTGATGACACTGACCAGCGTCCCCATGAGTACCGCCAGCCACCAGTGGAAGCGCGCGGCCTCGACCAGGCCCCAGGCCACGCCGATCGGCGTGAGGACTAACAACATGGGTTTGGCAATGCGCATCGGAAGTGGTGCCGGGGAGAAGAGGTACCGGGTTGGGATTCTCGTGATTGATCGGGCGGTCGCGGGTGAGCGGACACATATTCAATCACGAGAATCCCAACCCGGTACCACCCTTCTACAAGATGTAGCGGCTCAGGTCCTCGTCCTTGGCGAGCGCGCCGAGGTGCTGATCGACGTAGGCCGCGTCGATTTCCACGGCGGTGCCGCCATTCTCCGCCGCGTCGAACGACACGGTTTCGAGCAGCCGTTCCATGACGGTATGCAGGCGGCGCGCGCCGATGTTTTCGGTTTTCTCGTTCACGCTGAAGGCGATCTCGGCGAGACGGCGCACGCCGTCAGCGGCGAATTTCACGTCCACGTTTTCGGTGCCCAACAATGCCTTGTACTGCGCCGTCAGTGACGCATCGGGTTCGGTAAGGATGCGCACGAAGTCATCCACTCCAAGCGAACTAAGCTCTACACGGATCGGAAAACGCCCCTGCAGCTCCGGAATGAGATCCGAAGGCTTGGACATGTGGAACGCACCGGAGGCGATGAACAGGATGTGGTCGGTCTTGATCTGGCCGTATTTCGTGGACACGGTGCTGCCCTCGACGAGCGGCAGCAGGTCGCGCTGCACGCCTTCGCGCGAGACGTCGGCGCCCATGGTTTCCTGGCGGCGCGCGATCTTGTCGATCTCGTCGATGAACACGATGCCGTTCTGCTCGGCATTCGCGAGCGCACGGGCACGAAGCTCTTCTTCATTCACGAGCTTGCCGGCTTCCTCTTCGACCAGCAGTTTGTGGGCTTCCTTCACCTTGAGCTTGCGCGGCTTGGTCCGGTTGCCACCGAGATTGGCGAACATGCTCGAGAGCTGTTCCTGCATTTCCTCCATGCCGGGAGGCGCCATGATCTGCACGCCGGCCGGGATTGCGCGCAGGTCGATCTCGATCTCGCGATCGTTCAGTTGCCCTTCGCGCAGCAGCTTGCGGAATTTCTGCCGCGTTTCCTGGTCGCGCGGGCTGGCCTCGGGATCGGTGGAGAACCCCATCATCTTCGGGTGGGGCAGAAGTGCGTCCAGCACGCGCTCTTCAGCCGCATCCGCGGCGCGGTCGCGCACCTTGGCTATCTCTTCGTCGCGCGTCATCTTGACGGCGACTTCGGCCAGATCCTTGATGATGGAATCCACCTCGCGGCCGACGTAGCCGACCTCGGTGAACTTGGTCGCTTCCACCTTCACGAACGGCGCCTTGGCGAGCTTGGCGAGCCGCCGTGCGATCTCGGTCTTGCCGCAGCCCGTGGGGCCGATCATGAGAATGTTCTTCGGCGTGATTTCCTGGCGCAGCGGATCCTGGATCTGCATGCGGCGCCAGCGATTGCGCAGCGCGATGGCCACCGAGCGCTTGGCGGCGCCCTGGCCGACGATGTGTTTGTCGAGCTCGGCAACGATTTCGCGCGGGGTCACTTCAGTTCCTCGATCACCAGATTGCGATTGGTGTAGATGCAGATGTCGGCGGCGATGTTGAGCGCACGCTCGACGATCGAGCGCGCGTCGAGCTCGGTGTTCTCGATGAGCGCGCGCGCCGCGGCCTGGGCGAATGGGCCTCCGGAGCCGATGGCGACCACGTCGTGGTCGGGCTCGATGACGTCGCCGTTACCGGAGATCACGAACAGGTTCTTGGTATCGCCGACTAACAACAATGCCTCGAGGCGGCGCAGGTATCGGTCGCTGCGCCAGTCCTTGGCGAGCTCGATGGCCGCGCGCGTGAGGTTGCCGAACTTGTCGAGCTTGCCTTCGAAGCGTTCGAACAGCGTGAAGGCATCGGCCGTGCCGCCGGCGAAGCCGCCCAGCACCTTGCCGTTGCCGAGGGCGCGCACCTTGCGCGCGTTGCCCTTCATCACGGTGTTGCCGAGGGTGACCTGCCCATCGCCGCCGATGGAAACGGCGCCATTGCGCCGCACGGCCAAGATAGTTGTGCCGTGCGGATTGAAGCTTTCGCTCATGAGAGAGACCTACGTCTTGCGTTTCGCCCGGGGATGGGAAGCGTCGTAGGTGCGGGCCAGGTGGGCGAAATCAAGGTGGGTGTAGATCTGCGTGGTGGAGATGTCGGCGTGGCCGAGCAACTCCTGCACGCCGCGCAAATCCTTACTCGATTCAAGCAGATGCGTAGCGAACGAATGGCGGAACAGGTGCGGATGAACGTGGCTTGGCAAGCCCTTTCGTCGCGCCCAGTAGGCGATGCGCAGCTGGATGGCGCGATGCTTGAGGCGCGAACCGTTTCTGCCGACGAACAAGGCGGTTTCGTCGGGCGCCGCAAGGCCGCCTCGCTCGCGCAACCAGGCCCGCAAGCTGGCTTCGGCTTTGCGCCCGACCGGCACGATGCGCGTCTTGCGTCCCTTGCCGAGCACACGCACGGTGCGGTCGGCCAGGTCGAGGTGGGCCGGATCGAGGCCGACGAGCTCATCGAGCCGCAATCCCGACGAGTAGAACAACTCCATGATCGCTTTGTCGCGCACCGCGAGCGCGTCGTCGGGCGGGATATCGAGCAGGTGGTTGAGCTGGTCGACGTCGAGCGTGCCCGGCAGGCGCTTCGCCGCCTTCGGAGCCCGGATATCCATGGCCGGATTGCTGGCAACGAGTTTCTCGCGCAACAGGTAGTTGAAGAACCCGCGCACCGCCGACAGGCGGCGCTGCACGCTGCGCGGACTCAGGCCCCCGGCGTGCGCACGTGCCGCGAACACGCGCACGTGCTGGCTGTCGATCTTGCGCCAGTCATCGATATTGCCACGCGCCAGGAAATCGGCCAGCGCGCGCAGGTCGCGCGCGTAGTTAGAGGCGGTATGCGGCGAGAGGCGCCGCTCCGTCCCGAGATGCTTCAGGTAGCGCTCGATGCAGCTGCGATCGAGCATTGCCAGGCGCTCACGCGCCACTTCGGAAAACGGCGCCGAAGCGGCGCCGTCCGTCAGCCGTTTTCACGGCCGTGAGAGCGCATCCGTGATCAGTTCGCCCATGCGCTTCAGGAACTCCGTGCTCATGCCGGGATGGAAACGCTCGCGTTCGGCGCTGCCGAGGGCCAGCAGACCCACCGATCCACCTTCGCCCAGGGGCACCAGCGCGACCGAGCCGATACTCGCGCTCTCCGGGCCGAACAGGAAATCACGCTGCGTGTCGCGCACCTGGCCGCAACGCGGCTTGCCGGTGGCGAGCAGTGCTTCGAATGAGCGGATATTGGCGTCATCGGGCGGCAGCTTGCGCAGAAACGGCCCGAGCTCGGCGTTGGCGAGCGAGGCAATGGGCGCGGTGAGCAACAGCACGGAATGAAAGGCGTCGAAGTCTTCGCGCAACGAAGCTTCGAGCGAGGCGAGCGCGGTCATCGCGGTGGGCGCGCGCACCAGGCGGCGCGTGAAGCGGTGAATGCGGTCGGCGAGGGTGTCGTTGGCGCGTGCCACGGCGATGAATTCGGCCAGGCGTCGATCGGAATCGGTCTTCTGCTCGCGCAGCACTTCGACCTGGCGTTCGACCAGCGACACGGTCGAGCCCGTGCGCATGTGCGGCAGGCGCATGCGGGCGAGCAGTGGTTGGTGACGTTCGAAAAAATCGGGATTAAGACTGAGATAGCGCTCGATGCGCTCTTCATCGGTCTGTCCTGCGGCCAAACCACGTGCGGTTTGTGTGCTCATGCTTTGTTGAACTCCCCTAAAACTCCACGCGACCGGTGAAAGATACAGCGGTCGGGCCTTTCATCCAAATATGTTCGCCGGGCGCGCTCCAGCTGATCTCGAGCTTTCCGCCGGGAAGTTCGACTTCGACGGTGGGATCGAGCCGCCCGTGACGTCTGCCTACTGCGACAGCGGCGCAGGCGCCGGTGCCGCAGGCCAGCGTTTCACCGACGCCACGCTCGAAGACGCGCAGCCGGATGTGCGTGCGGTCGACGATTTCCATGAAGCCGACATTCACGCGATTGGGAAAGCGCGCATGACGTTCGATGGCGGGTCCGAGCCGGTCGACGGGCGCGCTCGCGACCGACGTGACGGTGAGTACGGCATGCGGATTGCCCATGGATACCGCGCCGATCTCAACCTCGGTGCCGGCCACGGCGAGCGGGTACACATGCGCCTCGGCGGACGCCTCGAACGGCAACGACTTCGGATCGAAATTGGGCACGCCCATGTCGACGGAAACCAGATTGCTGCCGTGAATGCGGGCGCGGATGAGTCCGGCAGGGCTGTCGAGCACCAGCTCGCCGCCGTCCGTGCCGTTGAGAGCCGAGGCGTCGCGGGCGTGAAGGAATGACGCCACGCAACGCGCGCCGTTGCCGCATTGCTCCACTTCGCCACCGTCGGCGTTGAAGATGCGGTAGTAGGCCTGCGTGCCAGCCCGCCGCGGAGCCTCGAGCACCATGGCCTGGTCGAAACCGATGCCTTTGCGGCGATCCGACAGCGCGCGCCACTGCGCGGCGGTGGGCAGGCTGCCATCGCGCGGTGTTTCGAACACGATGACGTCGTTGCCGGCGCCATGCATTTTGGTGAACTCGAGCTGCATGGCACGAAGAATACCTTACGATTCGCCGCCATGCGTCTTGCTCCTGTTGCCGCCGTCGCGCTCGCGTGTTTCGCCATCTACAGCCTCTATTCGCGTCGCGAGATCGAGCGCGCGCCGGGCGTGCTCGCGGCCGCAAGTCCGGTGCAGCGCGATATCGACTCCGATGGCTTGATCGAACGCGGCGAATTTCGCCTGCGGCCGCGCGCGAAGTTCGAGGCCACCGTGCGGGTCCTGCATCGCGAGGACTATTCCTTCGGGGCACTCGCCAAACTCGTGCCGACGGACTTCGCGGTGGGTTGGGGGCCCATGTCCGACAGCGCGGTGCTCGCCGGCATCGAGATCAGCCAGGGGAATCGTTTCTATTTCTGGCGCACGGAAAACTGGCCGATCGATCGCGAAGCCATCGAAACGCATTCAGCCAACTGGCACGTGATACCGCAGACGCCGGCCGTTGGCAGGGTGCTCGGGGGATTGCGCGCCGGCAGCGTGGTCGAGTTGCGTGGCCAGCTGGTGGACATCGAAGGCAATGAGGGCGGCATGCAGACTTCGATGTCGCGCGATGACACGGGCGCCGGCGCCTGCGAGATACTGCTGGCCGAGTCCGCGCGCGTGGTGAAACCGTGAGGTGGCGATGAACGGCAATGTAGATAGGCACGAATCCGCGCCGGTCGGAATCCGGCGGGCCACGGTCGCCGATGCCGCGGCGCTCGCCGAATTCGGCGCGCGCACATTTTACGAGACCTTTGCGGCCGACAACACCACCGAGGACATGCGTCTGCACCTCGCCGAGGCCTGGCGCCCCGAGCTGCAGCGCGCGGAGATTCTCGATCCACAGGTGGACACACTGCTGGCCTGCGACGCTCGCGGAACGTTGGCGGGTTTCGCGCAATTGCACGCCGGCCACGCGCCCGCCGGCATCGCCACCGTGCAGCCCGTGGAGTTGTTGCGCTTCTACGTCGACAAGCCCTGGCAAGGGCGGGGATTGGCGCACCAGCTCATGCGCGAGGTCGAAACCCAGGCACGCCTGCGGGGAGCGCGCGAACTGTGGCTCGGCGTCTGGGAACGCAATGAGCGGGCGCAGGCTTTCTATCGAAAACATGGGTTCAGGCAGGTGGGAAAGAAGACCTTCGTCGTCGGCACCGACCCGCAGACCGATCACGTCATGCTGCGCGAGCTTTGAGATCCGTGCGCATCGAACACGTCGGTGTGTGGGTCCGCGACCTCGAAACCGTGGCCGCGTTCTACGCGAAGTATTTCGGTGCACGCGTGGGCGAGCTCTACCAGAACCCGCGCAAGAAATTCGAGTCGCGATTCCTGGCGTTCGACTCGGGCGCGCGCCTGGAGATCATGAGGCGCGGCGATGTGGTTGAACGCGCCCCGGTCGAGCAGTTAGGTCTCGCGCACGTCGCGATCGCCGTTGGTGACGAGGCGCAAGTCGATGCGCTGGCGGCGCGCTTCATCGCGGACGGCGTGGCGCCGGAAAGCGGCCCGCGGCGCACCGGTGATGGTTACTATGAATGCGTGGTGCGCGATCCGGAGGGCAATCGCGTGGAAATCGCCGCCGCTGGCCGCGACGTTCACTCGAAGAAGGACGGCTCAGGGATGGAGCGATGAAATCACATTGTCTGGCGGTTCTTGCCTGCCTGCTCGCGGCGCCCGGCGTTGCGCAGACTCGCATTTCGCAGGAAGGAACTTCGGCGTGGCCGGCGATCACCCAGTCCGCGAAACCCTGGACGCGCTGGTGGTGGCCGGGCAGCGCCGTGCAGGGCGACCAGATCACCGCGCAGCTTCAGGCGATGGCCGCGGCGGGTATCGGGGGGGTGGAGATCACGCCGATCTACGGCGCGCGCGACGCGGATGCGCGCTACCTCGAATTCCTGTCGCCTCGATGGGTGGAAATGCTCGCGTTCGCCGGTCACGAGGCGCAGCGGCTCGGGCTCGGAGTCGACATGGCGACCGGCACAGGCTGGCCATTCGGCGGGCCGACCGTAGTCGACGCCGACGGCTCCAGCAGTCCGGCGCTGGAGGAAGGTCGCCTCACGGGCAAGCCCACGGCCATGAAAGTGAAGCGACCCGCACCGGGTGGTGAAGGGTTGGTGCTCGATCCCTATTCGCGCGCGGCGATGAGCCGCTACCTCGAGCGCTTTTCGACTGCCCTGGCGCCACTGCCGCGCGGCACGCTGCGCAGCCAGTTCCACGACTCGTTCGAGTACTACAACGCGAGCTGGTCGCCGCAGCTGCCCGCCGCGTTCCTTGCGCTCAATGGCTACGACATCCAGGCGCACGCGGCGGAGGTCATGGACGCCAGCAAGGCCGATGCCGATACCGTCGGCCGCATCAAGGGGGACTACCGACGCACGCTCGCGAAACTCCACCTCGACTACCTGCAGACGTGGATCGACTGGTCGCATGCGCATGGCTTTCGCGCGCGCAACCAGGCCCACGGCGCACCCGGCAATCTGCTCGATCTGTATGCGGCCGCGGATATACCCGAAACCGAATCCTTCGGGGCCACCCCGCTGCCCATCGTCGGCCTGCACGCCGACGCGGCGGGCGTCAGCGCGGACGCCGATCCGCCGCTCAACCTCATTGGTCGCATGGCCTCGTCGGCGGCGCACGTCGCGGGACATCCGCTGGCGTCGAGTGAAACGCTGACTTGGTTGCGCGAGAATTTTCGGGAGTCGCCGTCGGCGGCCAAACCACAGATCGACCGGTTGTTCGCCGCCGGCATCAATCACATTTTCTATCACGGCACCGTGTATTCGCCGGCCGACGTGACCTGGCCCGGCTGGTTCTTCTACGCGGCCACGCAGCTCAATCCTAACAACCCGCTGTGGGAGGACCTCGGCGCCATGCACGCCTACGTGGGCCGCGTGCAATCCGTGCTCCAGGCCGGCCGACCCGACAACGACATCCTGCTGTACTGGCCGTTCGACGACCTCGCCGACGACGAGCACGGACTCATGCGTCAGCTCGGCATGCATGAGAACGCGTGGCTGGTCGATTCCTCGATGGGCCGGATGGCGCTGCGGTTGATCGAAGCCGGCTACTCCTTCGACTTCGTCTCCGACGCGCAGCTGAAGGCCTTGCGCGTGGAGCGCGGCGCCGTGGTCGCGCCCGGCGGACGCTACAAGCTCATCATGATTCCCGCGGTTCGCCGCATGTCGGTCGAAACTCTGGCGAAGCTGCTGGCGCTTGAAGAAGCCGGGGCGTGCTTGAGGTTTGAATCCCTGCCTGTCGACGTGCCGGGTTACGGGCGCCTGACTGAGCGCCGTGCCGAGCTCAAGACACTCCTGGCGAAGCACCCGCCGCGTGGGTACGTGACGAACATCGACGTGCAACTGCAAAAACTTGGATTGCGGCAAGAACCCGCTTCGGCCGCGGGCCTGACCTTCATACGGCGCGCACGCGAGGACGGTTTCGACTACTTCTTCGCGAATCTCGGCGCCGCGAAATTCGACGGCTGGCTGCAACTTGCCACACCGGCCGCCGCCGCGATGCTCTTCGATCCGCTCACGGGGCGCACCGGAGTCGCGGCGAGCGGTCGCGGCCCCGGCGGCAATGCGCGCGTCTATCTACAGCTCGCGAGCGGGGAATCGGCGATCGTGCGCACGCTCAAGGTTGCGCCGGGCATGCGCGGCCTGGCGCCGTGGCGCTACGTGAGGAGCAACGCCGCCGGCGTGGAGATTCCCGGCGAGTGGCAACTGGAGTTCATCAAGGGCGGTCCGGCGTTGCCGGCAAACGCGCGGCTGGCCGCGCTCGCGAGCTGGACTACGTTCGACGATGTGGAGGCGCGACGCTTCGCGGGCACGGCGCGCTATCGCATCGAGTTCGATGCGCCTGCGCAGCGCGCGCATGAATGGATGCTCGATCTCGGCGATGTGCGCGAGACCGCGCGCGTGCGCTTGAATGGCCAGACCCTGCCGCTGGCATGGAGCGTTCCATTCATGGTGCGGCTCGGATCGGCGTTGAAAGCGAAGGGAAACGTGCTCGAGATCGAAGTCACCAATCTGCCGGCGAATCGCATCCGCGATCTCGACGTTCGCAAGGTCGACTGGAAGATCATGAAGGACATCAATCTCGCCAGCCTTCGGTACCGCGCCTTCGACGCGTCGACCTGGGAGCCGGCACCTTCCGGTTTGCTGGGTCCGGTGCGGTTGGTCCCGCTCGACGAGGTCATTCCAAAGTAGATCGGTCGCGGAACATGCAGCGGTCCATGACCGTGAAAATGCCGGCGTCGCGCGCCTTCTGCGCCGCGGCCTCGTCGACGACGCCCTCCTGCAGCCACAAGGCCGGCACGCGGAGACGTATGCAGTCGTCGACGATCGCCGCCACGTGTTCCGGGCGGCGGAACACGTCCACGACGTCGATGGGGCCCGCGCCCTTGATCGCCGACTCCAGGTCCGGCCAGGCGGGCGCACCGAGAATTTCCTTGGTGCCCGGGTGCACCGGCACGATGCGGTATCCAAATTTCTGCAGCGCTTTTGCAACGTTGTAGCTGGGCCGGCCCGGAGTTTCGGACAGGCCGAGGATGGCGATGGTGCGGATGCGCCGAAGGAAGGCATCGATTGCGGATTTTCCGGGGTTCTCGAACATGGAATTCCTCGTGTTGTGCTAGCGTCCCGTCATGACCAACCTGGGAGGGTAGTGATGAGACTTGTCAACATAACGGCAAATATAGCGGCTGCCTGGCTCGTGTGTGCCGCGATTGCGGCACCGGCGTTCGCCGAAGACCCGGCGCCCGCGGCGACCGAAGCCGAAGCCGCGGCCCCCGCGGAAGCGCCACCGCCGCAATTCAAGTTCACGACCGGCGACGTCGTGTTGCCTAACAAGGTCGCGACGCTGCATCTCGGTGAAAAATATCATTACCTCTCACCCGAGGAAGCCAACAAGCTGCTGGTGGCCTGGGGCAATCCGCCCGACAACGTGACCCAGGGCGCGATTCTTCCTGCTGATGTGAATCCATTCAGCGAGACTGGCTGGGCGGTGTTCCTCACGTATCTCGACGAAGGCCACGTCGATGACTCCGATGCCGCGAAGATCGACTACGACGACATGCTCAAGGACATGAAGGAAGGCGTCGAAGACAACAATGACGCGCGCAAGAAGGCGGGCTACCCGGCCATTCACCTGATCAAGTGGGCCGAGCCGCCGCGCTACGACGCCGCCGTAAAGAAACTCTACTGGGCGAAGGAAATTAAGTCCGACACCAGCACCAGCCACGCGCTCAACTACGACGTGCGCGTGCTGGGGCGCGAGGGCGTGTTGTCCATGGAAGCGGTGGCGCCCATCGACATGCTCGAACAAGTGCGCGCCGACATGCGTCCGCTGCTCGACCGCGCGGAGTTCAACGAGGGCTATCGCTACGCCGAGTTCAATTCCAAGACCGACAAGCTGGCCGAGTACGGGCTCGGCGCGTTGATCGCCGGCGGTGTCGCGGCCAAGCTCGGCCTGTTCGCCAAGCTCGGCGCGCTGCTGCTGGCGTTCAAGAAAATCATTCTCGTGGGCATCGTCGCCATTGGCGGCGGCATCGCCAAGCTCTTTGGCAAGAAAAAGGACGAGGCGGTCTGAGCGACACGCCCCCAGAAATCGTTGCGGCATCTTTCGACGTTCATATCGAGCCGGGCGGCCACCACATCCGTGTGCCGCCCGGCGAGAACGTATTAGCCGCGGCGCTCGCCGCCGGCATTCCGCTTCCCTACAGTTGCCGCGCCGGCCGCTGCGCCTCGTGCAAGGCGAAACTGCTTGCCGGCCGCATCGAATACCCATCGGGCACGCCGCCGGGCATCACTGCGGTGGAGGTCGCCAATGGCGAAGTGCTGTTGTGCCAGGCCCGGCCGTGCAGCGACCTTTCGATCGAGGCGCGCCGTGTACCGGTACGTGTTTCGAACGCGGCCACCTGCGAAATCGTGGCGATCGAGCCTTTGCCGTTGCGCGCCTTGCGACTACGCCTCCGATACGTGGAAGGAAAACTCGAGGCGCGTCCCGGCCAGTTCGTGGACGTGCGCAATCACGCCGGCGATACCGAGCGTCTCGCCGTCATCGGCGCCGGAGCGGGAGTGATCGAGCTCGAATGCGGGGACGATGGCAGTGTGCTGCGCGGCTGGTTGGACGATCACGCGGTGCCAGGACCAACATTGCGCGTTGCGGGTCCTTTCGACCGCCCGCGTTGAGAAACCGCGCCTGAGGGCTCGATCGAAGCTTGCCGTGCTCGCCGCGTCGTTGCTGAGCCGCGCGCGGTACCGACTGGCTCTGACTAGATGCGGAAGCGGTCCTTGAGATCGCCCGCCATGCGGCGGCTGACCTCGAGCGCGTCCGCCAGCCCGCGCAGGTGCACGAAATGCTGGCCGCTGGCGTCGCGGGCGATTCGCTCCAGGTACTTCGTGTTGACCAGCGCATTGCGGTGAATGCGTACGAAGGCCGCGGAGAATTCCTCCTCGAGTGTCTTGAGGGAGTCCTCGATGAGGTCTTCGCCCTTCTGGTGCTTGACGGTGGTGTATTTCTGGTCCGCCTGGAAGCAGAAAACTTCCTCGACCGGAATCAGCTTGAATCCATCACGGCCACGCACGCCGATGTGCGAGCGCTGCGCCGGCTCGCGCGCGGCCGCGGCCACCTGTTGCAGTTGCGGCCGCGAGAGGCGCGCTGCCTTGGCGAGCGCGGCGCGCAATTTTTCGGCGCGGATGGGCTTGAGCAGATAGGCCACCGCCTCGGAATCGAACGCCTGGAGCGCGTATTCGTCGAAGGCCGTGGTGAAAATCACCGCCGGAGGTTCCGGGAGCATTGCCAGCTGGCGCGCTACTTCGAGGCCGTCGATGCCCGGCATGCGCACGTCGAGCAGCACGATGTCCGGCAGTAGTTTGTCGACCAGGTCGATGGCCAGCTCGCCATTGCCGGCTTCGCCGGCGACTTCGTACTCGCCGACGTCCGCGAGCATGGAGCGCAGCCGCTCGCGCGCCGGCGGCTCGTCGTCGACGATGAGTACGCGCAGGCTCACGGGAGATCGGCGGCCGGCGCGGCGGTGAACGGAAAGCGCAGCGTCACGATGTATTGATCGTCGAAGCGGCCGGCTTTGACGGTGGCGCGTTCGCCGTACATGAGCTCGAGGCGTTCCTTGATATTCGCCAGTGCGAGCCGGTTGCCGTCGCGCACCGTGAGATTGGCGAGCGGCACCGGATTGCGCACGACGATGGTGATCATGCCCTTGCTGATTTCACCCGTGACCGTAACCAGGCCGCCATCGGAACGGGGCTCGATGCCGTGATAAATGGCATTTTCGAGCAGTGGCTGCAAGGTCAGACCCGGCACCAGCGCGTTGGTCGGCAGAGAATCGATCTTCCATTCAACGGCGAGCCGGTCGCCGAGGCGTAGCTGCTCCATGCGCTGGTAGGTGCGCGCCACCTCGATCTCCTCGGCGAGCGAGATCTGATTGCGCTTCTCGTTGAGGTTGGCGCGAAACAGGTCGGCGAGATCCTGTACCGCTTCCTCGGCGCGCGCCGGATTGCTGCGCGTGAGCGCGGCGATGGTATTCATGCTGTTGAACAGGAAATGCGGCCGGATGCGCGCCTGCAGTGCGTACACGCGGGCCCGCGCCTGCAGCTCGACGTTGTGGCGCCATTCGTGCGTGACGAAGAAGTAGCGCAGCGCCAGTGCGGTGACGACGAAGGCGATGACCGCGTTGCGAGCGAGGAAGGTCAGGTGATCCTCGGGAAACATCGCGCCATTGCCGAAATAGTAGGCGGCGCTCGATACCAGCGTCACCAGCCCGACGATGATGGCGAACACGATCGCCGCGCTGACCGCGACGCTCTGCCGGCGGAGATAGGAACGCATCAGGCACAGCAAGCCGGCGCCGCACAGCGCAACCCACAGCAGGAACATCGAAGTGAGACCGAGGTCTCTCCAGAACCCGAGCGCGGCGGCGTTGCGCGCCAGCGCCAGCAGCAGCGCGGTGAGCTCGCAGATCACCACGATCAGCAGCACCGAGGAGGCCGAGCAGAAGTCTGGTAGATAGAGCTGCGCCGGATCTTCGGCCGGCGCGGAAGAGGCTGGCGGCGGCCGGCTCATGCGCCGCGACGCGGCGCATTCTTGAACAACGCCTGTTTGAGACGGTGTGTCGCCGAAATGTCCTCGTCGCCGAAACCCTGTGCCATGAGCTCGGCGTATTCGGCCAGCATGGAATCGACCACCGGCAGCGAGACGCCGAAACGCGCCGCCATGTCACGGCAGATCCGCAGATCTTTGGCATGTAGTTTGATGCGAAATCCGGCCGGATAGCTCTCGCGCACCATGTTCGGAGCGCGATGCACGAAATACCAGCTGGAGCCGGCGCCGGCACCCAGCGTCGACACCACGCGATCGAGCGGCAGCTGGTGCGCGCCGGCGAAGGCCATGGCTTCGGCGCAGGCGCGGATGATCCCGGCGCACATGATCTGGTTGGTGGCCTTGGTTGCCTGGCCCGAGCCCGCGGGGCCGAAATGTTCGATGGTCTTACCCATGGCGGCGAGGATGGGCTTCGCGCGTTCGAATGCGGACGGCTCGCCGCCCGTCATGATCGCCAGAGTGCCTTTCTGCGCACCTTCGACGCCGCCGCTGACCGGCGCATCGACGAATTGCGCCGACGAAGCAACGTATTGCTCGGCCCAGCGCGCGGTGTCGGCGCTGACCGTGGAACAGTCGATGACGAGGGAGTCTTTGCGAAGGCCGGGCGCCATCGCTTCGATCACCGAGCGCACGTCCGCGTCGGCCGATACGCAGATCACCACGGCGTCGACGAGTGCGGCGAATTCCTGCAGTGATTCGGGTGATTGGCAGCCGAGCTCGGCGCCGAGCGCGCGGGCTTTATCGCCGCTGCGATTCCAGACGGCCTGGAGCAATCCGGCACGATGGAGATTTTTCGCCATGGGAGCACCCATGGCACCGAGACCTGCAAAGCCGACGCGCATCATAGGCGCGCGACTGTAACAAAGTGGCTAGCGCTTGTTCGCTCAGCCTTGCGGGCCGCAGATGGCGTCGACCGACTTGGCGGCGTCGATGCGCTGCTTCGCAAGTTCGGCATCATTCAGATATTCGCGTTTGCCATCAGCGGTCTGACGGTAGAGACGCTGCGAATTGATGGACTTCGTGTAGATATCGCGCGCCTGCTTGCAACGCTCGGCACGTGACGCTTCGAGATCTTTGGCGACATTCGCGGCCACGCGCGAATCGTTCTGCCCGTCGGCGATGCGCTGGTTGCTGGCGGCGAGCTGACCGCTGGTCGCGGACTGCGTGGCGGCATAGTTGCGCGCGGCAACTTCCGGCGGACGCTGGGCGCCGGTGCTCACGAGTACCGCGCCCGGCACGGGTTTGTCGGTGTAGAGCGTGGTGCCATGCTCGTCCACGTATTTATAGACGTCGCCCGCCTGCGCCATTTCACCAAGAACGAGGGCACAGGTGAAAACGCCCGCAATGACGGCAAGAATATTTGTATGACGCATGGCCTTCCTCCGGTGCGCGGATTATCGCAGGGGACGCGCTATCAGACCCTTGATGTCCATCACAGACAAGCCCTATTTCCTGCCTGAGATGCCCAAAAGAAAGGGCCTCCCGGAGGAGGCCCTGCTTTGAGAGTTTCCCTATACGGGGCCTGGAGTTACCCAGGCCCCGTTCGGTTTCAGCCGTTGTAGGCACGCTCGCCGTGCGACACGGTGTCGAGGCCTTCGCGCTCCTGTTCTTCAGTCACGCGCAGGCCGATCGTCAGATCAATCAGCTTGAACGCGACCAGGGACACTACGCCCGACCAGAGCAAGGTCACGCCAACACCCCAGAGCTGCGAGATGACGTGGGCACCCATGTCGTACGCCGCCGGATCCGGATAGGCATTGGCAACGTAGTCGTACACGTCGGTGCCGCCCAGCGCGGGCGAGTTGAACACCCCCGTGAGCAGGGCACCGACGATACCGCCGATGCAGTGCACGCCGAACACATCGAGCGAGTCGTCATAGCCCAACATTTTCTTGAGGCCCGAGCAGGCCCACACGCAGATCACGGCCGCGATGGCGCCGATGGCGATGGAGCCCATGGTTCCCACCCAACCGCAGGCCGGCGTGATGGCCACGAGACCGGCAACCGCACCCGAGGCGGCCCCCAGCATCGTGGGCGTGCCCTTGACCACCCATTCGACCAGGATCCAGGCCATCGTTGCAGCCGCGGTGGCGAGCAGCGTGTTGGTGAACACGAGCGTCGCGAATCCGTTCGCTTCGAGGTTGGAACCCACGTTGAAGCCGAACCAACCCACCCACAGCAGCGAAGCGCCGATCATGGTCATGGGGACGTTGTGAGGTGTCAGCGCCGATTGCCCGAAGCCGATACGCTTTCCCACCAACAGACATCCGACGAGACCCGCGATACCGGCGTTGATATGCACCACCGTGCCGCCCGCGAAGTCCAGCGCTCCCTTGTTGAACAGGAAGCCGTTGTGCGCAAAAACAGCGTCAGCCGCAGCTTGCGAGGTGTAGGCATCCGGGCCGGCCCAGAACCAGACCATGTGCGCGATCGGGTAGTAGGCAAAAGTCAGCCAGACAATGATGAACACGAGCAACGCGCTGAACTTCACGCGTTCGGCAAACGCGCCGACGATGAGTCCGGGCGTGATCGCCGCGAAGGTCGCCTGGAATATGAAGAACCCCAGCTCGGGAATGTTGGTTGCCTTGCTGAAGGTGCCGGTGAGCGAATCGCCGTTCATTCCTTTCAGGAACAACTTGCTGAAGCCACCGAAGAACTGGTTGGTGCCTTCGCTGAAAGCGACGCTGTAGCCGTATACGGCGAACATCAGCACGCCCAGGCAGAAAATGATCATCACCTGCATGAGCAGCGACAACACGTTTTTGCTGCGGACCATGCCACCGTAGAACAGCGCGAGACCCGGGACGGTCATGAGGATGACCAGCACCGTGCTCGTCATGAGCCATGCAATATCACCCTTGTTAGGCGGCGGTGGCGCGTCGGCGGCAAAGACCAATGCCGGCAACATCAACAACAGCGCTGCGCCGAGACCGCGCATCAGGCTGCTACCCTTCGTTCTCTTCTTATCTTGATGCATGTAAAAGCTCCTCAACGACATCTCAGGCTGCCGCCGCGCCGGATTCACGGGTGCGTATCCGCACCGCTTCACCGACTGGCGCCAGGAAAATCTTGCCGTCGCCGGTTTTGCCCGTGCGACACACATTGCTGATGGCTTCGATGACCGCCTCTGCGGAAGCCGCGTCGAGCACGATCTCGACGCGCAGCTTCGGCACGAACTCCACCTGATATTCGGAGCCCTTGTAGTGCTCCGAATGCCCCCGCTGGCGTCCGTAACCCGTGACCTCGGTTACGGTGATCCCCTGCACGCCGAGGCGCGCGACGGCCATTTGCAGGTCGTCGAGCTTCCACGGGCGAATGATTGCAGTGATCATTTTCATCGCTTTGGCATAGTTATCCGATGGAGCGCGCCCTTCGGGCACGCGTATGCTCCCAACTCATCAATGTTCTTAGCCTGTGATCAAAGTGCAGGTTCCATGCCAGCCCCCCTGCCAGCCAAGAGAGGGCCGCTGCGGCGCGAAAGAAGGCCTCCTTCCGGTGTTCGCGCCCGAATTTGGGGCGATGGAATTGGGCGCGCAACAAAACAGGGCAGAGTGCCGCCAACTTGTTAGGAGAGCCGCCAGTGGAGATACCCAGGGTCGAGGAATTGCTACGTAGCCTGATGCAAGGACTGCCGCCGGGGCTCGCATCCGGTGCCAGCGGACTGCGTGAGGACCTCGAAAACAACTTTCGGGCGGTGCTTCGCGCCAACCTCGGCAAGCTGGATCTCGCCGGTCGCGACGAATTCGACGCGCAACGCAAGGTGCTCGAACGCACGCGTGCGCGCCTGGAAGCGCTGGAGTTGCGCGTCGCCGAGCTCGAATCAAGGGCGGCCCAATCCATCAATGGACAGCCCGCCGGCCGCTGATCGAACAACAAACGCGGCCAACACGGACGTTGGATCGCTCGACCAAGGAGTGGTCATGGGTATCGCACGGGTCGCGAGTCGCGCGCAGCTCGGCCTCTCGGCGCCGCGTGTCGAAGTCGAGGTTCATCTCGGGTCGGGGCTGCCCACCTTCTCCATCGTCGGGTTGCCGGCAACCGCGGTCAAAGAGAGCAAAGACCGCGTGCGCGCCGCGCTCCAGAATTCCGGTTTCGAATTCCCCGCCGGCCGTATCACGGTCAATCTCTCGCCGGCGGATCTGCCCAAGGAAGGCTGCCGTTATGACCTGCCCATCGCGCTCGGAATCCTGCTTGCATCGTCGCAGCTCGAGTCCGCGAACGATTCGCTCGGCCGTTCGGAGTTCTATGGAGAGCTCGGCCTCGCCGGCGAGCTCAAGCCGGTAAAGGGCGTGCTGCTCGCCGCCGCCCACGCGGCGCGCGATGCGTGCGGGGTCGTGGTGCCGGCCGCCAACTTGAACGAGGCGCGCCTCGCCGCATCCGCGGGCGTGCTGAGCGCGGCAACCTTGTTAGACGTGTGTGCGCTGTTCAGTGCGAGCGCGGCACGTGCCGTCGACACCGTCGCTGAAACGCCTTTGCCCGCTGCATTCGATACCTCATCAGAGCGCGCGTTGCCGGACCTCGCCGATGTTCGCGGCCAGGCCGCAGGCAAGCGCGCGCTGCTGGTGGCCGCGGCAGGTGGACACAGCATTCTGTTGATCGGTCCGCCGGGCACCGGCAAGAGCATGCTGGCGCAGCGGTTGCCGGGGTTGCTGCCAGGCCTGGCCGGAGACGAAGCGCTCGACGTGGCGTCCATTGCATCGGTGAGCTCGCGCGGGTTCGACGCTCGCGACTATGGCCGGCGGCCGTTTCGCGCGCCGCATCACACTGCGTCCGCGAGTGCCATCATCGGTGGCGGTCCAAGTGCGCGGCCCGGCGAGGTGAGTCTGGCGCATGGCGGTGTGCTGTTCCTCGATGAGCTGCCGGAATTCAACCGGCGCGTGCTCGAGAGCCTGCGCGAGCCGCTCGAAACCGGCGTGGTGGCAATCTCACGGGCGGCGCTGCAGGTGGAGTACCCGGCACGCTTCCAGCTGGTGGCCGCCATGAATCCCTGTCCTTGCGGCTATCTCGGTGACCCCTCCGGCCGCTGCCGATGCGCGCCACCGGAAATCGCGCGTTATCGCGCGCGGGTGTCCGGGCCATTGCTCGACCGCATCGACCTGCGGGTCGAGGTACCGACCGTGCCCAGCGAAGAGTTGTTAGGTGAGCGCGAGCCGCGCGATGCTCCGTCGGGCACCGCGCACGCCGCACAGCGCGTGCGGCAGGCACGTGAGGTGCAGCATCGTCGCGCCGGCAAGCTCAACGGCGAGTTGAGCGGCACGGAAACCCAGCAAGTTTGCCGGTTGGATCGCGCCTGCCGGCTGCTTCTCGCCCAGGCGCGGGCCAGGCTCATGCTTTCAGCGCGTGGCGTGCATCGGGTCCTGCGCGTGGCGCGGACCATTGCTGATCTGGAGATGACGACGCTGGATGAACCAGCGTGCTCGCCGGACAAACCCATTGGGCCCGCTCATCTCGCCGAAGCCCTGCAGCTGCGGCGCACGACGGACTGAACTCGAGTTACTTGTTCAGCTCGACGATGTGATCGACGGCCTGCTTGATGAGGTCGTCCGGCCAATCGGCGCGACCACCCTTGGGGGGCATCACTCCGGACTTGCCGTTGAAGCCATGCAGGGCGTGGTTGTAGAGAGTGTCCTTGCCCTGTGCGATGCGCGGTCCCCAGGCGGCTTTGTCGCCAACCTTCGGTGCTCCGGCGATGCCGGCGCCATGACAGGCCTGGCAGGCGGTCTCGTAGGCCGCGGTGCCATTCGCCGGAATGGCGGCAACCGCCACTGGCGCGCCGACACTTTCGATCTTCAGAGCCGAGTTGTCCTGACCCGCCACCGCCACACGCGCCACCGGCTGCAGCCGCTGCTCCACGCTCTCGACGTAGCGCGGATCGGTGCTGACCTGTTTGCCCTGATTGTTGGCGCCGACGTGCCGCGCGAACGCGAACAAGCCGATCGTCACGGCGAACAGAATGCCGAGGACCAGGCTGAAATTATTGAAGAAATGGGAGTCTTGTTTGCTCATGGGCGCGAAGTATATCTGTCGAAAGTGGCGGTGAATAATCTGGCGCGCCCGATTGGATTCGAACCAACGACCTGCAGCTTCGGAGGCTGCCACTCTATCCAGCTGAGCTACGGGCGCGCGGAGGTGCGGATTCTAGCCGGTCAGAGCCAACCTTTCCGCTTGAACCATACGAAGGGGCCGATGGCCGAGGCGAGCATCAGTCCCAGCGCCGCCCAGAAGCCCCAGGGCTCGTGTGAGCCGGGAATATGGTCGAAGTTCATGCCGTACACCGCGCCGATGACCGAGGGCGGGAGCAGGAACACCGTGACCACCGAGAAGATCTTGAGGATGTTGTTCTGGTCGATGTTGATGAGGCCGAGCGTGGCGTCGAGGATGAACGACACCTTGGTGCCGAGAAACGACGCGTGATCGCTCATCGCCATCACGTCGCGCGTGAGGGTGCGGAATCGCGCCCGCACTTCCTGCGACATGGGAACCGAAGTGCTCTGCTGCACGAAGGTCAGGAGCCTGCCGAGGCTGACGAGACTTTCGCGTGCCTTGGAGATGAGCTCGCCGTTCTGTCCGAGGCGTTCGAGCGTTTTACGGAAATCACGAAAGGCGCCGCGTTTCTTGCGCGACGCGGTGAAGACTTCGACCGACGCGGCATCCAGGTCGGTTGCCACGCGTTCGATGACGTCGGCGACGCGATTGATGATCGATTCGAGCAGGCCGGCCAGCACCGCCGGCGGTGAATTGCAGGAATTCGGATGGCGTTCGGCGTAGGCGATGAAGCGCCGGAACGGCAACGGATCCACGTAACGATTGGTGACGAGCTTGGCCGCGGAGAGGATGAACGTGATCTGCGTGCTTTCCGGCAGGTCCGAATCGAGCTTGGTGACGACGGTCGCCGTCATGTAGAGAGCGCCGTCTTCCTCGTACAGCCGATTGGACGCTTCGATCTCGCGCATCTCGTCACGCGTCGGCACGTCGATGCTGAGAAAGCTTTCGACCTGTTTTTCTTCGGCCGGCGTCGGCTCGACCAGGTCGAGCCAGATCGATTCCCCTGGAATGGCAGCGCCGGAGCGCAGTTCGAAACGCGCCAGGCCTTGGGGTTGCGGGACGAAGGCGCTCAGCATGTCTGCGCAGGCCGCGGCGCGCTAGCGATTCTTCTCGCTGGCAGCGAGGTCGTTGATCAACGAGAGCAACAGGATCTGGTCGCCGGCTTCAGCGACGCTGGTGCTGTACTTGCCGTTTACGATCAGCGTCGGCACGCTCGCCACCGCATATTTCTTGGTCAGGTCCTCCGCGCGCAACATGTTGGTGGCGACCGTCATGGAGTCGTAGGCGGTATTGAACTCCGTCTCGGTCACGCCCTGCGAGACCAGGAAAGCGAGTTGCATTGCGCGCGCTTGCACATCGTCGCGCCCGGAGAGCGGCAGGCCTTGCTGATGAATGGCGTCGAATACCTTGCTGTGCAGCTCCGGGCGATGCAGCGCCTGTAGCGTGTAGTACAACTTCGCATGCTGCCGGTGCACCTGGCCCCAGATCACGGGGATGCGCACGAACTCGACGTATGGCGGCTTCTCGGCCTTCCAGCCTTCGAGCGTGGGATCGAGGGCGTAACAGTGACCGCAGCCGTACCAGAAGATCTCGTCGATTTCGACCTTGCCACTGCCCACGGTGGTGGGCTGCGGCGCCCGCAACAGCTGGTAGTTAGTACCGGCCCGCCACTTGTCGAGCGTGGAGGCGGTCGAGACGGACGCCGAACCAGCGGTTTCGGCGGCGCGTGCGCCGGCATTCAGTGTCCAGCTGCCGGCCAGGAGCGCGGCGAGGAGAGCGAGTGCGCGGTACGTCGTCACGGGCGGCCGTCCTGTGGTTGTTAGCGCAGTCCCTGCAGATAGGAGGCGAGGTTGCGAATGTCTTCAGGCGAGAGTCGCGCGGCGATGGTGGTCATCATGACGCTGTTGCGCGTCTGATTGATCGTCGCCGGATCGGTGGCGTCACGGTAGCGATTCTTCGTCAGGTAATCCTGCAGCTGTTTGACGGTGTAGACCGAGTGCTGCGCGCGAAGCGCTGGATAACCAGCGCCGGCATTTCCCTGGCCCGCGGGTCCATGGCAGGCGGTACAGGCCGGAATGCTGCGGGCGACGTCGCCGGATTTGTAGAGGGCTTCGCCGGCCTTCCAATAAGAAGGATCGGCCTCGAGCCCCGCAGGCGTTTGCGCCGCAAAGAACGCGGCCACGTCGGCGAAATCCTGCTCGGACATCTGCGCGACGATCGGGTACATGATCTCGTTGATGCGCTTGCGCGCCTTGAACATGCCGAGTTGTTCGCGGATGTACGCAGCGTTCTGACCGGCGAGCACCGGCCACTCGGGATTGGTGCTGTTGCCGTTTACGCCATGACAGGCCGTGCAGACGGCGGCCTTGGTGGCGCCTGAGTCCGCCGAGCCCTTCGGGGCATCCTGGGCCGCTGCTGTGTTCACGAACGCCAATCCCACACAAACAACGGCGGCGGCCAGACTCAACGAAAATCTGCTCTCAATCATGGTCTTGCGGGCTCCCTGGAAGGCGGCGAATTGTACACTAGCGTCCGTCGAGTCAAGGCCAAAGCCTCCCATGAGCCTATATCCAAAAGTCCGCTTCCTCCTTTCGGCGGCAAGCGAGGCTCAATTTCCAGAAGACATCGGCGCCGAAGTCGCGTTTGCCGGTCGCTCCAATTCCGGCAAATCGAGCGCGATCAATGCGATCCTGGTTCGCAATGGACTGGCTCGCGCGAGCAAAACTCCGGGCCGCACGAGATTGCTGAATTTTTTCGAAGTCGATGAAGGTCGACGCATCCTGGATCTGCCGGGATACGGGTACGCCGAGGCGAGCCCGGTGGAGAAGAAGCAGTGGATCGGTCTCATCGCGCGTCTGCCCGCGCGTACCTCAATCAGCGGCTTGTTTCTGATCGTCGATATTCGCCGTGGAGTGACGGACCAGGACGAACAGTTGCTCGATTGGGCCGGCGCTTCAGGTTGGCCGGTGCATGTTCTGCTGACCAAGGCGGACAAGCTCAACCAGAGTGACCGTGCCGCGGCGCTCAAGAACACCGAAGAGAGACTTGGAGAGGGCATGACCGCGCAGGTTTTCTCCGCCACGGACAAGATCGGCGTGCAAGCGGCGCAGAAGCGTCTGGATCAGATGCTGCGTCCGGTGCCCGAAGGCAGCACCCCATAAAAAGAAAGCCCCGGTGGTAAACCACCGGGGCCAGACTAACCCGGCACAGGTCTCGTGAACCGGGTTACACGCTCAGGGAGGGAAGCGTGGAGCGGTTTTACCCACTCGGTTAATGAGACACCGGAGCCTTCAGAAAGGTTCCAACTTTTTTGAAAAAGTAGTGCCGCTAAATCATGTGGTTACAATGCGACCTGTCGCGTACACGCTACAGAAAAGTGTAGGTGACGCTCAGCGAAACGGTGTTCACGTCGAAGTCGAGGTCATCGACCGAAAACCTCTCGTACTCCGCACGCACACCGAGGCTCCCGAAATGCGCCCCGATCCCGACGCCGTAAGTCGGTTCCCACCCGTCGTCCGAGGCGCTGCCGAAGCCATCAAGGCTGGCATTGAGCTTCCAGTTGGCCATGCCGACGCGTGCGTACAGATCGATGACCGCGAACTCCGCGATTGCGAGTGCCGACACGGTGGTCGCCTTCGCGTCGAGCGAAGCGCCACCTTCGTCCGCGCTGCCGAGATCGATGTAATTGGCTTCGACGGCCAGCCAATCGAGCGGCCGGAAGCCGACGATGAGTTTGAAGCTGTTGTCATCGAGCGAGTCGCTGCCGAATTCATCGACGTCCAGTTCCGAACGCGTGAGACCGGCACCGACGTAGAAGCCATTGTCGGCGGCCGCGGCCTGCGGGGCGATGGCGGCGAGCGAGAGCGCACCGAGTGTGGCAATCGCGGCGAACTTCGTGTTCATTTGAGACCTCTCCAGAGTGGTGGACCTGCGGATTAGAGCCCGGGAACGCTTAACCGTTCCTGAACTGAAGGCGACATTGTGACGCGCCGCTCGTTCTTGTCCACCCCGAGTCGCCAGCAGCCGACAGCCTCCCACAAACAATAGATGTTAGCGCCTACCTAGTGGGCTTCGTCCCAGTTGGCACCGGTGCCGACGTCCACCTTGAGCGGCACCCGCAACTCGGCCGCGGCCATCATGTGCCGCCGCACGGCGTCGGTTACCTCGGCAATCCTCGCGGTCGCGACTTCCAGTACCAGTTCGTCGTGCACCTGCATGATGATGCGGGCGCCGCGCGATGCATCGCACCAGGCGTCCACCGCGATCATGGCGCGCTTGATGATGTCCGCGGCCGTTCCCTGCATCGGCGCGTTGATGGCGGCGCGCTCGGCGGCCTGCTGGAATTGCTTGTTGCGCGCGTTGATGTCGGGTAGGTAGAGCCGCCGGCCGAACACGGTTTCCACGTAGCCCTGGCTCTTGGCCTGGGCGCGCGTCTCTTCCATGTAGCGCTTCACGCCGGGATAGCGCGCGAAGTAGAGGTCGATGTATTCCTGCGCGGCGCCGCGCGGGATGCCGAGCTGCTTGGCGAGGCCGAATGCGCTCATGCCGTAGATGAGCCCGAAGTTGATGGCCTTGGCCGAACGACGCTGGTCCGCGGTGACCGCTTCGAGAGGCGCGCCGAACACCTCGGCAGCGGTCGCCTGGTGGATGTCCCGGTCGCTCGCGAATGCGCCCAGCAATCCTTCGTCCTGCGAGAGATGCGCCATGATGCGCAGCTCGATCTGCGAATAGTCGGCCGCCAGCAGCAGGTGACCCTCGGGGGCGATGAATGCCTGGCGGATGCGCCGGCCCTCGGGTGTGCGGATCGGGATGTTCTGCAGATTCGGATCCTGCGACGACAACCGACCGGTCGCCGCCACCGCCTGGTGATAGCTGGTGTGGACGCGGCCGGTACGCGCGTTGATCTGCTCGGGTAGTTTGTCCGTGTAGGTGGACTTGAGCTTGGACAGGCCGCGGTGCTCGAGGATCAGCTTCGGCAACGGATAGCTCGCCGCGAGTTCCTCGAGCACGTCCTCGGCGGTCGACGGTTGGCCGGTGGGTGTCTTGCGGATCACCGGCAGGTTCATCTTCTCGAACAGGATGCTGCAGAGCTGCTTGGGAGAATCCAGGTTGAACGGCGCGCCCGCCTCGCGATGTGCCTCGCCGAGAATCTCCATGAGACGCTTGCCAAGCTCCGTGCTCTGGATGCGCAACATCTGCCGATCGAGCAATACGCCGCGATCTTCCATGCGCAGCAGCACGGGCACGAGCGGCTGTTCGCACTCTTCATAGAGCGTCTTGAGCAGCGGAACGCCGGTGATCTGCGGCCACAGCACCTGGTGCAGGCGCAGCGTGACGTCCGAGTCTTCGGAGGAGTATTCCGCGGCCTTGTCGACCGGCACCTGGCTGAACGGAATCTGCTTTGCGCCCTTGCCGGCGACGTCTTCGTAGTGAATCGTGCGGATGCCGAGGTACCGCTGCGCGACCGAGTCCATGTCATGGCGCGTCGCGGTGCTGTTCCACACGTATGACTCGAGCATGGAATCGAAGCGCATGCCGCGGAGCTGGATGCCGTGGTTGGCGAGCACGTGCGCGTCATACTTGAGGTGGTGGCCCACCTTGCCGTGTTTCTCGGACTCGAGCAGCGGCTTGAGCCTGGCGAGACTCGCGTCGCGGTCGAGCTGGTCGGGCGCGCCGGCGTAGTCGTGCCGCAACGGTAGATAGGCGGCGACACCCGGCGAGAGAGCGAATGAAACGCCGACGATGGACGCCTGCATGTATTCGAGGCTGGTGGTCTCGGTGTCAAAGGCGAAGAGGTCGGCGTCGGTGAGCCGCTTCAGCCAGTCCGTGAGCTGCGCCTCGGTGGTGATGGTTTCATACAGCCGTGGCGCGGCCGCGATGATCTGCGCGCCATCGCTGATGCCGACCGCGGCCGGTGCGCCGACGATGGCCGGCTGGCCGGTGGCAGTCGGGGCGTCCGGTGCCGTGGGGGTGGAGGCCGGGGCGGCTCCACCGTCCAGCTGCTTGAGCAGCGAACGCAACTCGAGCCGCGTGAACAGCACGCGCAGCGCCTCGGTATCCTGCGGCTGCCGCTTCAGCTGCTGCAGCGAGACCGGCAGCGTCACGTCGGTGCGGATCGTCGCGAGCTTGCGCGCGAGCTCGAGCGTGGCGAGCCCGGCGCGCAGATTCTCGCCCACCTTGCCTTCGACGTTCGCGGCGTCGGCCACCAGCGCATCGAGCGTTGAATATTTGCCCAGCCACTTGGCCGCGGTCTTGGGCCCCACCTTGTCGATACCCGGGATGTTGTCGGAGCTGTCGCCCACGAGTGCCAGGTAGTCGATGATCTGCTCGGGGAACACGTCGAACTTGGTCTTGACGCCGTCGCGATCGAGCACCGTGCCGCTCATGGTGTTGATCAGCGTGATCATCGGGCACACCAGCTGCGCCATGTCCTTGTCGCCGGTGGAGATCAGCACGCTGAGATTCTCTTTCGCGGCTGCGCAGGCCAGCGTGCCGATGACGTCGTCGGCCTCCACACCCGTTTCGCGCAGGATTGGCAGGCCCATGCCGCGCACGGCTTCCAGCAGCGGTTCGATCTGCGATCGCAGATCGTCCGGCATGGGCGGACGGTGCGCCTTGTATTCGGCGAACAGATCGTCGCGGAAAGTCTTGCCGGGTGCGTCGAACACCACGGCGATGCGCTCCGGGTCGTAGTCCTTGAGGAACTTCGACAGCATGTTGAGCACGCCGAACACCGCGCCGGTCGGCTCGCCGCGTGAATTGCTGAAGGGCGGCAGCGCGTGAAAGGCGCGATACAGGTACGACGAACCGTCGACCAGTACGAGATCGGGGCGGGAGTTCATGCGTCTAGTTTGGAGGCGGGGGCGCCGCGCTCTTGTCTTTCTTTGATTTGTCGGCTTCCGGCGTTCCTTCAGGCGCGGCAACTTCCGCGGCCGGCGAAGGAGGTGCCGGCTGCGAGTCAGCGGTCTGCGGGGAATTTGGCGCCGTCGTGCTTTCGGTGGCCGGTGCGGCCGCCGGGCGCGTCACCACTTCACCGGGCTTGTCGGGTAGATAGAGATCGCCGGGCTGCCCGCAACCGGCGAGGGCGCCGGCCGCCAGCAGCGTGAGCGTTACGACACTGAAGCGAATAACTGTTTTCACGAGGTCTTGTTCCCGGGTTGCGGCCGCCATTCCACCACGGCAACCGTGAGACGCGAGATGCACACCAGCCGTTCCCGCGGATCGCGGATTTCGATGCTCCATACCTGGCTGCGCGAGCCGAGGTGAATGGGGCGCGTGGTTCCGGTCACCAGGCCGTCCGTGACCGGGCGCAGATGGTTGGCGTTGATCTCCTGCCCCAGGCAACGGAACTTCGCCGGGTCGACGACGTAATTGGCCGCGACGCTGCCCAGCGTCTCGGCCAGCGCCACCGAGGCACCGCCGTGCAGAAAACCCATGGGCTGGCGCGTGCGCGCTTCGACCGGCATGGTGCCACGCAGGTAGTCGGCGCCCCACTCGGTGAATTCGATGCCCAGATGCGACGACAGCAGGCCCGCCTGGCCGGCGCGCAGCTCGTCGATCGTCGGATTGGCGAACCAGATTGCCATCGCTACCCCATGCCAGTCTAACTACCGCGGCGGCGGTGAAGACGCGCGCTACTTGCGGTATTTCTCGCCGATGCGGCGATATGCTTCGCGGAACGGAATGCCCTCGCGCGCGACCAGCGCATTAGCCTCTTCGGCGGCGTGGATCGCGGGGTCGAGTTTGACCGCCTCGGCGCGGAAACGCACGCCATCGATGGCAACCGCCATGATGCCGGCGGTGGCGAAGGCGAGATCGATGCCGCGGAACAGCGGTGGCTTGATGAGCTGCAAGTCGCGCTGATAACCCGACGGCAGCTTGGCGAAGATTCCGAGCACTTCGGTGAGGCAGGAAAGCGCCACGGCGCTGCGTCCGCGCACCAGCTCGAACACGTCGGGATTGCGCTTCTGCGGCATGATCGACGAGCCGGTGGTGAACGAGGCCGGCAGCGTCACGAACGCGAATTCCTGCGTATAGAACAGCAACAGGTCGGCGGCGAGCCGGCCGAGATCCTGCATGAGCAACGTGGATTCGAACAGCAGTTGCGCCTCGGCCTTGCCGCGCGCCAGCTGCACGGCAGTGACCGGCGCATGTACCGCCTCGAAGCCGAGCTTGCGGCGCGTGAGCTCACGATCGAGAGGCAGGCCGGGCGTGCCGTAGCCCGCCGCCGAACCCAAGGGGCTCTTCGAGGCGCGCCGCGCGCAGCCGGCGAGACCTTGCGCGTCATCGCGCAGCTCGGCGGCAAAGCCGCCCGCCCACAGCGCCACGCTGCTCGGCATGGCCTGTTGCATGTGGGTATAGCCGGGGAGCGGGATCGTCCCTTCGCGCGTTGCCAGCGCATCGAGCGCGCCCGCGCAACTTTCCGCACCCGCAGCCAGCTCGCGGGCCGCGTCGAGTAGATAGAGCCGCACGGCCGTCAGCACCTGGTCGTTGCGCGAGCGGCCGAGATGCACGCGGCCGCCGGCCGCGCCGATGCGCGCGGTGAGCCGCTTCTCGAGCGCGGTCTGACCGTCTTCGTCGGCGAGCTCGATCTTCCACTGCCCGGCGGCGTGATCGGCGCCGAGGGCGGTGAGGCCTGCGCGAATCGCCTGCAGATCCGCATCGCTCAACAGCTTCTGGGCGTTCAGCATCTCGGCGTGCGCGATGGAAGCGAGCACGTCGTATTTGACCAGCCGCTCGTCCAGCGCGTAGTCGTCGCCGGCCGTGTACGCGAGTACGCGTTCGTCGAGCGGTCCGCCTTTGTCCCAGAGCCGGCTCATGGCGCGCCTATTTGCCCACCAGCTGTTCCGCGGGCGACAGCGCGTTGACGTCGGCGACGATCAGCGTGCCCGCGCCTTCGTTGGTGAACACTTCGGCGAGGATGCCTTCGGGCGACTTGTACGACATGACGTGCACGCGGCGTACGCCGCCACGAATCGCGTCTTCGATGGCTTTGGCCTTGGGGAGCATGCCGTCGATGATGCGTTTCTCTTCGCGCAGGCGCTTGAGGCCATTGAGATCGGTGTACGAAATCACCGACGTCGGATCGTCGACGCGCTCGAGGATGCCCGGCGCGCCGGTGCACAGCATGAGCTTCTCCGCCGACAGCGCCGCGCCGATGGCCGCGGCCACGGTGTCGGCGTTGATGTTGAGCAGCGTGCCCTGGTCGTCGGCCGACAACGGGCTGACGACCGGCATCAGGCCGTTGTCGAGCAGCTTCTTGATGACCGTGGTGTCGATGGAATCGATGTCGCCCACGAAGCCGTAGTCCACGACCTCGCCGGTCTCGGGCAGCTTGACCGGCGGACGCTTGTGCGCGCGGATCAGTCCCGCGTCCACGCCGCTGATGCCTACCGCGTCGATGTCCATCTCGCGGCAGTAGGCCAGCAGACGCGTGTTGATGAGGCCGTTCAGCACCATGGAGGTGGCGTCGATGGCCTTCTGATCGGTGACCCGGCGGCCTTGAACCATGCGCGTCGGAACGCCCAGCGCTTCGGTGATTTCCGTGAGCTGCGGGCCGCCGCCGTGCACGAACACCACGCGCACGCCGAAGTAGTGAAGGATGGCTATCTGCTCGATGAGACCGCGCACCGCGGCCGCGTCGGCGAACACGCCGCCGCCGGCTTTCACGACGAAGGTCTTGCCCTTGTACATGCGGATGTACGGCGCGGCGCTGCGCAGGCTGCGGATGGCGGCGGAAGGATCGGGACGATGCATGATCATGCGGGATTTCCGTGGGGACAGTAGTTAGTGTTGCGGGGTCGAAAGCAGGCGGTGCAGGATCGCGGTCTGCACGACCATGCGGTTGTAGGCCTCGCGCTGCACCACGCTGCGCCGGCCGTCGAGCACTTCGTCGGCGACGGCGACATTACGCCGCACCGGCAGGCAGTGCATG
>DASYKM010000012.1:0-9156 GCA_035995425.1 Steroidobacteraceae bacterium | reverse complement strand
AACATTCGCGCCACCAACCCCTGCGTTCCCGCCGACACCTGGGTGCAGACCCATGAGGGCCCGCGCCAGGTGGCCGAATTGATTGGCAGACAATTCGCAGCGCGGGTCGACGGCGTCGATCACGCCAGCTCGCCGGAAGGGTTTTTCCGTACGGGCATGAAGCCGCTGATGACCCTGACGACTTCCGAAGGGCATTCGCTGCGCCTCACGTCCGATCACCGCGTGCGCCGCATCTCCACGCTCACGCGTTTCCGCCTGGTCACGGAGTGGTGCGCCGCCGGCCAGCTCAACGCCGGCGATCGCGTGCTGCTGCAGGATCACCGCAAGGCGGCCTCGTGGATCGGCCATGCTGATTCGAAGGAGCTTGGGGTCAACGAGGGCTACCTCATGGGCCTGCTCGTCGGCGACGGCACCGTGGCCGAAGATCGCGCGGAGCTTTCGATCTGGGCGCGTCCCGCGGTCGGCAACAGCGACATCGACGTCGGCGGTCCGCATTCGGTCATGGCGGCGGCGCTCGATGCCGCGCGCTGCTTCAACCATCGCGCCGATTTTTCCGGCTGGCGCCCCGGCACCGGCCGCGGCGAGTTCCGGCTGCGCATGGACGCGATCACCGAGCTGTCCCGCGACGTAGGCCTGCGGCCTGGCCGCAAGACCATCACTCCCGCCATCGAACGCGCCTCGAGCGAGTTCTATCGCGGCTTCCTGCGCGGACTGTTCGACACCAATGGCAGCGTGCAGGGCAACCAGATGAAGGGTGTGTCGGTGCGTCTCGCAAACTCCGACCTGACCCAGCTCGAAGGTGCGCAGCGCATGCTGCTGCGTCTCGGCATCGCTGCCAGCATGTATGAGCGCGCCCAGCATGAACTGGTCATCACCGGCGAGAACGTCGCCCGTTTCGCGGAAGTCGTCGGGTTTGCCGACACGGTCAAGCGCGCGAGGTTGTCGCGCCTGCTGGGCGGCTACAAGCGCACGCTCAATCGTGAGCGCTTCGTGGCCACCATCGAGAGCGTACGTGCCGACGGGCTGGAAGATGTGTACGACGTGCAGATCCCGGGCATCAATGAATTCGATGCCAATGGTTTCCACGCGCACAACTGCGGCGAGCAGCCGCTGCCGCCGTATGGTTCGTGCCTGCTCGGCTCGGTGAACCTCACGCGATTCGTGAAGAACGCGTTCACGGATTTCGCCGAGTTCGACTGGAATGAATACCGCGAAGTCGTGAAAGTCTTCACGCGCATGCTCGACAACGTCTGCGAGATCAACGGCCTGCCGCTCGAGCAGCAGCGCATGGAGATCATGCGCAAGCGGCGCCACGGCATGGGTTTCCTCGGGCTTGGCAGCACCATCACCTGCCTGGGACTCAAATACGGCTCGGAAGAGTCGGTGAAGTTCACCGAAGACGTGTCGCGCGAAATGGCCGTGGCCGGCTGGGAAGCCGCGCTCGAACTCGCCAAGGAGAAGGGCCCGGCGCCCATCATGAAAGAAGAGTTCTGCGTCACGCCCGAGATGCTGCGCAAGCGTCCGGAAATGGCGAAGGACGGCTGGAAGATCGGCGATCTCATTCCCGGCCGCATCCTGCACGCGCGCTACAGCAAGTACATGCAGCGCGTGGCTGAAACCGCGCCGTGGCTCGTGGATCAGCTCGCCAACGTCGGCGCGCGTTTCACGCACCACACCTCCATCGCGCCGACCGGCACCATCTCGCTGTCACTGGCCAACAACGCCAGTAACGGCATCGAGCCGTCGTTCGCACATCACTATTTCCGCAACGTCATCCGGCCCGGCAAGAAGAGCAAGGAGAAAGTTGATGTCTTCTCATTCGAGCTTCTCGCCTATCGCGAGCTCATCAATCCGCGTGCGATGCCGAACTCAACGATCCCGGCCGAACAGTTGCCTGGCTATTTCACGACGGCAGATGACATCACGCCGCGAGAGCATGTCGACATCCAGGCGGCAGCGCAGAGGTGGGTCGACAGCTCTATTTCAAAGACTGCGAACGTGCCTACGGATTACAAATACGAGAGCTTCAAAGACATCTATCTGTACGCCCACGAGAAGGATCTGAAGGGCTGCACCACCTTCCGCTTCAACCCGGAAGCGTTCCAGGGCGTGCTGGTGAAGGAAGACGATCTCAAGAACACCACCTACGTGTTCACGCTCGAGGACGGCTCCGAGGTCTCGGTGAAGGGCGACGAAGAAATCGAATACGACGGTGAGAAGCACACCGCCGCGAATCTCTACGACGCGTTGAAAGAAGGCTACTACGGCAAGTTCTAGCCGGAGACTAACTATGTCCGCCATCAAGATCGACAAGAAGATTTCGAAGTACCGCGTGCAGAAGGCCGGCGAGGCGGCCGCTGAAAAGGCGGCCGAAGGCGCCGCCGCCACCGCGGTCGCGACCGCCGTGGCCGCGGCCATCGCCAAGTTCGAGCCGGCGGTCGAGATGACGCACGACAAGCAGGGGCGCTCCTCGAAAGTCGTGCGCATGACCGAAGAGGTGCAGCGCCCCGAGATGCTCGTGGGCTCCACCTACAAGATCAAGACGCCGGTGTCGGATCACGCCATGTACGTCACCATCAACGACATCGTGCTGAACGAAGGCACGCCCTACGAACAGCGGCGCCCGTTCGAAGTGTTCATCAACTCCAAGAACCTCGATCACTTCCAGTGGATCGTGGCGCTCACGCGCATCATCTCCGCCGTGTTCCGCAAGGGCGGCGACGTCACGTTCCTGGTCGATGAGCTGAAAGCAGTGTTTGATCCGCGAGGGGGATACTGGCAGGCGGGCGGCAAGTTCATGCCGTCGATCATCGCCGAGCTGGGCTACGTCATCGAGAAGCACCTGCAGACCATTGGCCTGCTCAAGAAGTTGGAGCTCGGTGACAATGAGAAGAAGCTGATTGCCGACAAGAAAGCAGAATTCGAGGAGCGTACCAAGCAGACGGACGCATTCGCCAAGTCGCATTTTCCGGAAGGTGCCCAGCTGTGCGCGAAGTGCAGCACCGCCGCCGTCGTCATGATGGACGGCTGCATGACCTGCCTGAATTGCGGCGACTCGAAATGCGGCTGATTGTTCGATAGCCAATAGCCGGGGAGGTTGACTCCAGTTACGCGTGTCATCGCCGGGTTCCCCGCCTGGCGCCAGGCCCGGATGGGACAAGTGACACGTGTTTTTACAAGGCAGCTGAAGGGCTGCCTTGTTTTTCGGATGAAGACGGCGTTTGCAAGGCGAGGCCGACGCACCTGCAGGCATTTCTAACCCCGTCTTGGCGCATCCGCTGGCTTCCTGGCGCCGCCCGACACCGGAAACTCCACTAGAAATCCGCACTGTGGGGTTCCCATGAAGTTCGTTCCGATTTGCACCGCCATCGTCTCCTCCCTGCTGCTCGCGGCGATCAGTTTTGCCGACGCCTCGCCGACCGCTAACAAGTGGCGGATCGAGATGTCCGGCCAGGCATTGACCACCGGTGAAATCGTGTTCCGCGTGACGCCGCGTCAGGGCGACGCCGTCGACGTGAGCGTCGGCATCAAGAGCGGTCGCGACGAGAACAACGTCGCCAAGGACGTTCGCGACGCGCTCGCCGCGAAATTGAGCCCCGATCGTTACAGCGTCGAAGTCGACGACGGCGAGGACATCCTGATCAAGAAGAAGGAAGGTCAGCCCGACTTCGCACTCGAGCTCATCGATTCCAACGTGCGCAACGTCAGCATCAAGGTTGAGGGTGAATAACCTTCGATACGTAAGTGCGCCCCGGAATGTGCCGGGGCGCGCCTGCCGGAGCCCGCCATGAAAATTCGCGCAGTCCTCATCGCTTCGCTGGTGGCGTCGCTCGCGCACGGCGCGAATTCTCCGCCGCTCTCACCCTCGTGGAACATTGCGTCCACGGGCAAGGCTTCCACGAGCGGCGAGCTGTTGTTTCGCGTGACACCGGGCGACGGCGACGATGCCACCGAGGTCACGGTGTTCGTGCTGTCGGGCACCAACGATACCGGGGTCGCCAGCAACATCCGCCGTGCGCTCAACTCACAGCTACGCGCGGATCTTTTCAACGTTGAACCCGGTGAAGGCGCCAACGTACTGTTGTCGAGTCCCGGCCAGAAGGACTTTTCACTCGAGCTGGTCGACTCGGATGTGGAGAACGTGCGCGTGGCAGTGCAAAGCGCCGCGCCCGTTGCGCCGCCCACCGTGCCCAGACAAGCGACGCCGGCCACACCGCCGGCACCGGCGAAACCAGGCGTCCCTGCGATACCTTCGGCGCCCGGAGATGCGATGCCGCCGGCAATCCAGCCACCGCCGACGAACGAGTCGCAACCGGCGGCGCCCCCACCCGCCAACGCACCGGCGCTGCCGAACCCGGCACCGCCGCCGAACGCCACCGGTGGCAGTGGCGCGCCTGCGAGCGCGCCGCCACCCAACGCCACGCCCGGCGGAACTCCGCCGAGCGCTCCGCCGCCGCGCTGACTCCGATCTAGTTAGGGCCGGGGCACTGCATGAATTCCGGCAGGGTCGAGGTGGGGAAGTAGGACGTGTGGGTGAATGTGCCGGCGCTTCCCATTTTTACGCTGACGGTCGTCGGCCGCTCGTTGGGGATCGGCGTGTACCAGTCCGGTGGCGCCGGTCCGTTCCCCTGGGCAAAGGTCGCCACCGCGGTCTGATTGATGCGCACCTTTCCCTGATCGCGCCCGTCCACGTGAAAGACGTCGTACTGGCGAATGGGAATGAGCGTGTTGAACGAGTACACACCGTTGCCACAGGTGGCATTCAGATACGGTGGCCACTCATAGTCGATCTTCCCGTCCGCCGTGAGCATCGAAATGCCGTTGCGCGCGTCGAGGACCTGGTTGACATCGAGCTTGATCAATTCGTAGGCCTGAACGGTCTGCAGCGGCTGGTACGTCGATTCGCTCGCCATCGCAAACGATCCGCGCTGCACATTGATCACCTCGTGCAGCACGCGATTCTCATCGGTGTGGTAGGTAGACCCGGATGCGCGAAAGTCGATGGCGCTCACGTAGTTGGTCTGCTGGAACGGCGCGGCGTCGGGATTCGCGTATGTGTACCTGGAAGTCTGCTCGTATGACGCATTCAGCCGGTATTCGAAGTCCCCGACGAAGATGCCGAACGGCGAATTGAGAAACCGCGTCATCGGCAGCGTTCCGACCAGTTGAACGTCCCATGAGGTCGTGTTGACGACGGTGGGGTCCGTTTCGGTCTGCGCCGGGAAGCGGCCGGTCTCGATGAACGGCTCCGCGGCTGAACCGAACCGCATCTTCTCGAGGCCGGTTGGCGTCAAGGTGTCGGAAGGCAAAGTCAGGTCGCTGTGGCCGGTGTACGAAGGCTGACTCTGACCCTCCAATCGCACGCAGTCGCGCCAATAGATCTTGAGGACATGGCCGTCATTGCGCGACAGCTTCGCGTTGATCGTACCGCCGAACGGGCAGGGCACCGTCACACCGCCGCGCGCGGTGAGCAGTGCCTGGGCCGTTGTCGAGGAGGCCAGCGACGTGAGTGCAAATTCGCTGAGGCGGCGCATCGGCTCGACGAGGGCCTGTATCGGCCGATTCGCATCGGCATAGGAGTCGAGCATGCGAACGACGCCGCGAGCCGCGGCGTCATTGCTGGTGATGGGTAACAAGGGTTGTGGTGCTGCGGCCGCGAGAGTCGCGAAAGACGCGAGCGCGCAGACGCCCGCGATGCGAACGATGGATGACATGGAGCTCCCCTTCGGAAAAATACGTGGCGAAGGGACTTTAGCGATGCACCGACGAGGCGGTCAATGAGCGGCGGGCGCGTGTCACGACCCTTGATTTCGTGACACGCGCCGCTCCCGATATTCTCGAGACTACATGCAGCCCGACACCGGACGCAGATCGTTGAAAACATCGCCGACGTCGTAGTTGAACGAGCCGGCTCTCGCCACGTCGAGATGTATCAGGGTGCTGTTCACGGGCGCGGGCAGGTTCGGCGGTGTCGTGGCGGCCGAGTACAACCGCACGCGTGCCGCGCCGTTGATGGTGATATCCCCGCCGTCATACGCCGGGTTCACAGTATGCAGAGGCAGGTTCGTCTTGAACAGATAGCCGCCGCTCTGGCAGCCGGCGCCGAAGAACGGATTCGGCGTGTAGTCCACTCGCCCGTCGATCGACTGCGATCTCTCGAAGGTCATGTAGTTAGTGACGTTGCGCACGTGGAAACCTTCATAACGGAATTTTTCCGCGGTCACGCCGTATGGCGGCGGGTCTTTGCGAGTGAAGGTGAGCGTGCCGAAGAGCGCCAGCAGGTCTTCCGTGTAGCGCATCTCGGCCACCTTGTAGGTGAAGCTGCCGTTGTACGCGACCGAGTCGAATTCGGTGCGAAAACCGGTCGAGGAGGGTGGTGTGCCCGCGCTCAGATCCTGGTAGGTCGCGGTTTCGTCGGTGAAGCCGGCGATGACATAGGTGAATGGTGACGACAAATCGCTGACGAATTGCGAGATCGTCATCGGGATGTTGCCCGCGATGCGCAGGTTGCGCAGTACGGTATTACGGCTCACGAATGTCGGAAACGAGATCTCACGGCTGCTGGTGAGGTCGTGGAGCGCGCTGCCGAAGCGAATGGACGCAACCTTCGCCGGTGCAAAGGTGTCGCCGAGCAGCACGATCTCGCCCGGTCCATCGAGCGTGTTCGGCCAGCCGTCGAGCTGGAAGTGGCAGTCGTGCCATTCGAACTTGAACAGGCGCGGAAATCGCGGCGCCATGCGCGCCGTCATGCTGCCCGAGGTCTCGCAAGGCACCACGATATCCGCGGGTGACGACATGAGGAGCGCCGGGGTGGTCACCGAGGCGGCTTTCTGCAGCGCGCGATTCGAATAGAAGATGGCCCGCTCGATGGTGGCGTAGTGGAAGGACGGCGACTCCGAGATGATGTTGACCGCGGTGACGAAGGCGGCGGCACCCTTCTGTTCGGTATCGATCTTGAGGAGTGGCGCGGCGGCAGCCGTTGCGCCGAGGCCGAGGCTTGCGGCAAAGGTGAGCACGCGAGCGGTTTTGATTTTCATTGTTCCCCCTGAAACGACTGGTTGGAGATGGCGATCATCACGATCGCGCCGACTCTAGCTACCGTTTCAGCGGGGCGTCAACGAAACACGAGGCGTGTCACGAAAAAAGATTCGTGACACGCCGCCGCGTGTTTCTCTTGTCTAGAAGTGTCCGTTCAATGTGAAGTTCTGTCCGCCGGAGGTGTAGTTCACCACGTAAGTATCGCCGCTCGAGGCATGCACGGTGCCCGTGCCGCCCATCTGCACCGCGAATGCCCGGTTGGTCGCCGGCGCGAGCGTCTGCCCGGAACTGAGCGTGAACACGTAGGTGATGGCGCTCGCCGTGCTGGTACTGCTCTGCGCGATCGTGCCGCCCACGGTGTTGTACTGCCCGGATGCGCTCACGCCCGTCGTCCGCTGGACGACGATGGTGATCGAAAGCGCGGTGATGCTCGCCGTGTTGTCGAGCCGCAGCTGCTCTTCCGTGAACCAGCCGCTGCTGCTCGTCACCACGCCGGTGGCGGTAGCGGATCCGGTGCCACCGCCGGCCGCGTTCACGGTGAGTGCGATGGTTGCGGTCCGAACTGTGGAGCCGGATGTGCCAGTGACCGTGACGTTCGCCGTGCCGAGAGTCGCGGTGCTCGACGCCGTCAACGTGAGCGTCGAACTATTGGCCGTCGTCGACGCAGGGTTGAAGCTCGCCGTGACGCCGCTCGGTAGCCCGCTCGCCGTGAGCACTACGCTGCCGGTGAAGCTGGTGCGGCTGATGGTCAGCGTTGCCGTGGTGTTGGCTCCGCGCGTGACGGCGGCGGTGCCCGGTGCCGAGACCGTGAAGGTCGACGCGGTCGTGCCGCTTTGCGTGACGGCAATCGTGCGGGTAACTCCACCACCCGTGACTGTCACCGTGCCGCTTCGGCTGGTGGTGCCGGTGTTGGCGGTGGCGCTCACCGTGAAGCTGCCGTTGCCGGAGCCGCTGGTCGCCGATTCGCTGAGCCAGGTCTGATCGTCGGTCACCGCCCAGCTCACGTTCGCCGTGACCGTAGCCGCGGACGACGAAGCCGCCGACGCGAATGACATCGACGTCGTCGAGAGCGTGAGTGTGTTGGCGGACATGCCCGCCTGTGTCACCGCAATCGTGCGCGTGATGCCGCCGCCACTCACCGTGACCGTGCCGGAACGGCTGGTGGTGCCCGCGTTGGCGGTGGCGCTGATGGTGAAGCTGCCGTTGCTGGCGCCGCTGGTTGGTGATTCGCTGAGCCAGGTCTGGTCGTCCGTTACCGTCCAGCTGACATTGGCCGTGACCGACACCGGTGACGAAAACGCGCCCGCCGCAAGCGACAGCGAAGTCGACGACACGGTCAGGTTGTTGGTCGCCGTGCCGAACACGCTCGCCAGCACCGAGGTCGCGCGAATGCCGTTCGTGCCGTTCACGAGGCGGTTGCCCCAGGTCGTGAGCTGCGCGGCATCGAAGTTGACCGTCATGTCGAGGCCGGCGCCGCTGCCGCCATTGCCGGACCAGGACCAGCCGATGTAACCGTTGCCGCGCGCCTGCGCTTGCGCGATGACTGATTCGGAGTCGACGAACTGGCCGTTGTTCACCGGGCCGAACTCGCCGACGACGAGAGGCAGGCCCATGTCGTCGAAGCCCTGCATGTACGTCTGGATAGGTGACAGCGACTGGTACACCTCGTACATGTGTACGCTGAACAGCAGGTTGTGGCGCGTATCCGCGTTCCACAGCTGCATGGCGTTGGTGCGCATGGTGTTGGACCAGTCCTGGCCCCAGGTCGCCCCGTCGATCATGATCGTGTGCGTGAGGCCGGCGCTGCGCAGCGTCTGGATCGCGGCGGTGGTGTCCGGCAGATAGTTAGCCGTGGTGGTGTTGCCGAAAGGCTCGTTCGCGATGTTGATGATCACGAAGTTTTCCTGGCCGTTGATCGCGGCGCGGATGTCCGAGCTGGTCCAGTAAGCCGCCGCGTTCGAGATGTTTACCGCCGCAGTGGATTCGGTCCAGCCGGTGGAATCGTGCACCTCGAGCACGGCGACCATTTTCAGGTCCTTGCACCACTGGATGAGTTGCGAGACCTGCGTACCGCTGTTGCGCGCCCACTGTCCGCCGGTTGCGAGCACGATGCGCACG
>DASYKM010000011.1:0-15101 GCA_035995425.1 Steroidobacteraceae bacterium | reverse complement strand
CTGAACACCACGCGCCGGCTCAACATCGTGTCGCTCGAAGATCCGATCGAGTTCGTTCATCGCAGCAAACTCTCCCAGGTCATCCAGCGCGAACTCGGTACCCATATCCCGTCGTTCGCCGAAGGCGTGCGCGCGGCGATGCGCGAAGACCCGGACGTCATCCTGGTCGGCGAATTGCGCGACGCCGAAACCATTTCCATGGCGATGACCGCCGCGGAAACCGGCCACCTCGTGCTCGGCACGCTGCACACCACCTCGGCGTCGAAGACCATCGACCGCATCATCGACGCACTGCCCATCGAAGAGCGCGAGCAGACCAAGAGCTTCCTGTCGCAGAGTTTGTTAGCCGTGGTCACGCAGATCCTGGTGAAGACGGCCGACAACCGCGCGCGCAAGGCGATTTGCGAAACCCTGGTGATGACACGTGCCATCGCCAAGCTCATCCAGACCGACCAGACGCACCAGATTCCCAACCAGATCCAGACAGGTCGCGACCTCGGCATGCAGATGATGGACCAGGCGCTGCTCACATCGCTCGCCGCCAAGGAAATCGATCCGGACGACGCGGTCACTTATGCCGCCGATCGGCGCGCCTTCCAGCGCTACGTCACCGACACCACGCTCATGCCCAAGCTCGACGTGGTTGCCCCGAATCCCCAGGCCGCCGGGGGCGGTGGTTAGGCGATGCCGGTCATCGACGAATATCTGAAGGAAGTCCTGGGCAAGAAAGGCTCGGACCTGCATTTCCTCGCCGGCGATCCGCCCCGCATTCGCCTGTATGGCGACCTGCAGCCATTGCGACCCGACCGGCTCGAGAAGGACTTCGTGCAGAACACGCTGTACGAAATCATGCCGAAGACCGCGGTCAAGCGCTTCGAGGATCACGACGGCGCCGACTTTGCCTACAACATGGGCGAATTCGGCCGGTTCCGCGTCAACGTCATGCGCCAGCTCAATGGCATGGGCGCGGTGATGCGCGCCATTCCGTCGAAAGCGCTGTCGATGGAGCAGCTCAATCTTCCGCCGGCGTGCCACACGCTGTGCCGCGCCAACAACGGCCTGATCCTCGTGACCGGAAAAACCGGTTCGGGCAAGTCGACCACGCTTGCCGCGATGATCGACGACATCAATTCGCGCATGAAGGGACACATCCTCACCATCGAGGATCCCATCGAGTTCGTGCACGCGCGCAAGCAATGCCTGATCAGCCAGCGCGAAGTCGGCGTGCATACCAAGGGGTTCGCATCGGCGCTGCAATCCGGCCTGCGCGAGGATCCCGACGTGGTGCTGGTCGGCGAGTTGCGCGACTACGAGACCATCAGCATCGCAGTGACCGCGGCGGAAATGGGCATCCTGGTCATGGGGACGCTGCACACCAACGGCGCCGCGCCCACCGTCGACCGCATGATCAACGTGTTCCCCGCCGACAAGCAGAACCATGTGCGCACCATGCTCTCGACCAGTCTGCGCGGCGTGATTTCCCAGCAGCTCCTGCAGAAGGCCGACAAGAGCGGTCGCGTCGCGGCGCTCGAAATCCTGGTGAACACTCCGGCCGTCTCGAACCTCATCCGCCAGGGCAAGCTCGACCAGCTCGAGACCACCATGCAGGCGGGCAGCCAGCACGGCATGCGCACCATGGACAATGCCATCGAGGCGCTGCTCCACCAGCGCGCCATCACCGGCAAAGAGGCGTACAAGAAGGGCATCAGCAAAGCCAAGTTCGAACCCTTCAAGGATCAGGGTTAGACCGCCGCCCGTGCAATAATTGCGGCCCATTTCTCTCTGGACCGCCGACCCTGATGCCCCGGAAGATTCTCGTGACCAGCGCGTTGCCGTATGCCAACGGCTCGCTGCACATCGGCCACATCATCGAAGCCGTGCAAACCGATATCTGGGTGCGTTTCCAGCGCATGCAGGGTCACGATTGCATCTACGTCTGCGCGGAAGACACCCACGGCACTCCCGTGATGATCAAGGCGCAGGCCGAAGGCATCACGCCGGAGGAGCTCATCGGGCGCATGGCGGCGGAACATCGCGCCGACTACCAGGGCTTCCTGATCGGCCACGATCACTTTCATTCGACGCACTCGCCCGAGAACAAGGCGATCACCGGCGAGCTCTACGGAAAACTCGAGTCCGCGGGGCACATCACCACGCGCAGCGTGCGCCAGGCCTACGACGAGAAGGCGGGCATGTTCCTGCCCGACCGGTACGTCAAGGGCGAATGCCCGGTCTGCCATACCGCGGATCAGTACGGCGACTCCTGCGAGAACTGCGGCTCCACCTACACGCCCGACAAGTTGATCAATCCGATCTCGACCATCAGCGGCACGCCGCCGGTGTTGCGCGAGTCGGAGCATTACTTCTTCAAGCTCGGCGATTTCGCCGCGGTGCTGCGCGAGTGGTTAGAGGGTGGCGGTGCGCGCCAGCCCGAAGTGCGCGCCAAGCTGGCCGAGTGGTTCACCACGGGACTGCAGGATTGGGACATCTCGCGCGACGCACCCTACTTCGGCTTCGAGATCCCCGGCGCGCCCGGGAAATATTTCTACGTGTGGTTCGACGCGCCCATCGGCTATCTCGGCAGCTTCAAGGCGCTGTGCAATCTTCGCGGCCTCGACTACGACGAATACCTGAAGGCGGACAGCAAGACCGAGCTGTACCACTTCATCGGCAAGGACATCAGCTACTTCCACAACCTCTTCTGGCCGGCGGTCCTGCACGGCGCCGGGTTGCGCAAGCCGAGCGGCGTATTCGTGCACGGCTTCCTCACCATCAACGGCGCAAAGATGTCGAAGTCGCGCGGTACCTTCATCACGGCCAAGCGCTACCTCGACCGGCTCCCCGCCGAGGCGCTGCGTTTCTATTTCGCCGGCAAGCTCGGACCCGGTGTCGATGACATCGATCTGTCGCTGGAAGATTTTGTCGCGCGCGTGAATTCGGACATCGTCGGCAAGCTGGTGAACATCGCCAGCCGCTGCGCGGGCTTCGTGCAGCGCGGCGGCGGAAAGCTCGCTGCCCAGCTGCCCGAGCCGGCGCTGTACGAGGAGTTCGTGGCGGCACGCATCGCGATCGCGAAGCTCTATGACGGGCGCGAATACTCGGCCGCGCTGCGCGAAATCATGGCCCTGGCCGACAAGGCCAACCAGTACGTGGACGCGCACAAGCCGTGGTCGCTGGCCAAGGATCCGGCCAAGGCCGCCGAAGTCCTCGCGGTGTGCACGCAGGGAATCAATCTGTTCCGCGTGCTGATGAGCTACCTCGCGCCGGTGTTGCCCGAGATGGCGCAGAAGGCGGGCAAATTCCTGGGGAGCTCGTTTGCCGACTGGAACGCAGTCGCCAAGCCGCTGCTCGGCACGCCAATCGAGACCTATGAACCGCTGGCGTTGCGCCTCGATCCCAAGATCGTGGCGCAGCTCGTCGAGCCGGACAGCGCCGCCGCCGTGAAAGCCGACGCCAAGCCCACAAGGAAGAGCAAAGAAGTGAACACCACTGCCGCCCCTGCCGCCGCCGGAACCGTCACCATCGGCGACTTCGCCAAGCTCGACCTGCGCGTGGCGAAGGTGCTCGACGCCAGGCACGTCGAGGGTTCGGACAAACTACTGCAGCTGACGCTCGAGCTCGGCACGGAACAGCGCAATGTGTTTTCGGGCATCCGCTCGGCGTACGACCCGGCGACGCTCATTGGGCGCCAGGTGGTCATGATCGCCAACCTCGAGCCGCGCAAAATGCGCTTCGGAGTCTCCGAGGGCATGGTGCTGTGCGCCAGCCGCGACGATGGACCGGAAGTATTCCTGCTGTCGCCGGACAATGGCGCCACGCCTGGAATGAAAGTCACCTGAGGGGCGCGTGACCAGCGCCGCTGCCATTGACGCGCTGCTGCCGCAGACGCAATGCACGCGCTGCGGGTACACCGGCTGCTTGCCCTACGCCGAGGCGATCGCGCGCGGCGAAGCGAATATCAATCAGTGCCCTCCCGGTGGCACTGAAACGATGCTGGCGCTGTCGACTCTGACCGACCGCGCCGCGCTGCCCCTCAATCGCGACAACGGCGTCGAAGCGGCGCCCACCGTGGCGTTCATCGATGAAGAGCGCTGCATCGGTTGCACCAAGTGCCTGCCACCGTGCCCGGTCGATGCCATCGCCGGCGCACCACGCCTCATGCACACCGTCATCGCCGAGCTGTGCACGGGCTGCGAGCTGTGCGTGGCGCCCTGTCCCGTGGACTGCATCATCATGATTCCGCTGCTCGCGAGCCCGCTGCCCTCGCTGGTGCTGCCGGCCGCCGCGGACTCACTGGCGAGATTCGACGCTCACAACGAACGCGTGGCGCGCCGAGCCACCGAGCGTGCCGCGACGCTCGCGGCCAAGAAGCGCGGTGCGCGCGCTCCGAACCCATGAGCCCGCGCCGATGAATTCGAAAAAGCGCCGTGAAATCTTCGAACGATTCCGCGTCGCTAACCCTCACCCCACCACCGAGCTCGAATATTCGACGCCGTTCGAACTACTGGTGGCGGTCATCCTCTCGGCGCAGGCCACGGACAAGAGCGTGAACGCTGCGACGCGCAAACTGTTTCCGGTTGCCCGTACTCCAAAGGAGATCGCCGCGCTCGGCGTCGAGGGATTGTCGAAATACATCCGCACGATCGGCCTGTGGAAAGCGAAGGCGAAGAATGTGATCGCGACCGCGTCGGCGATTGCCGACGGGCACGGCGGCGAAGTCCCGCGCACGCGTGACGAGCTCGAAAAACTTCCGGGCGTGGGTCGCAAAACTGCGAACGTGGTACTGAACACAATCTTCGGCGAGCCGACAATAGCCGTCGACACACATATTTTTCGCGTCGCCAACCGCACGAGGATCGCCCCGGGGAAAACCCCACGGGCGGTGGAAGACGCGCTCATCAAGTTCACGCCCGGGGAATTCGCTCATGACGCACATCATTGGCTGCTGCTTCACGGCCGCTACGTCTGCAAGGCGCTGAGGCCCGAATGCGCACGCTGCTTCGTGAACAATCTCTGCGAGTATCCCCTCCGGCACAGGATCATCGCCGCCGCGAGGAAGGCTCGATGATTTTCGCCGGACAATCCCGCGACCAGCTGCGCGAGGCCTATCGCGCCGCCTGGCGCAGATTCAAGCATCAGCACACGCTGTCACCGCTCGACAAGCAGGTGGTGGCGGTGATCTCCGAGCATCCGGAATACCACGTCATCGTCGAATCCGCGGCCGCCGACCTCGCTAACTACTCCCCGCGCAGCGGGCAGCTGAACCCCTGGCTGCACATGGGGCTGCACCTCGCGATCCGCGAGCAGGTGGCCACCAACCGCCCAGACGGCATCGCGGAATTGCACGCGAAATTATGTGCATCGGCCGGCGGCGCGCACGAAGCCGAGCACCGCATGCTGGAGGTGCTCGCCGAGCAGCTCTGGGAAGCGCAGCGCGCCGGCAAGGCGCCCGATGAAAACGCTTATCTGGAGCGCCTCCGGGCCCTCACCTGAAAGATCCGCTTTCGGCCCCGGCTTTCGGGCGGGGAGAAATGTGAACCAGTACCCACCTCCGGATGCCCCCGCGCTGCCGCGCGGAACCGGCGGACTACACTCGGCCGAGCTTGTTTGAGGTGCCTGGATGGGTATTTCCGAAACCATCATCGCCGCCATCATTGGTGCGCTCGCGACCATGCTGACCGCCATCGTTCAGCTGGTACGCAACCGTGCGCCCAGCGACGGGCGGCCGAAGCCGAAGAAAAATCGCATGCGCTCGGTGCTCGCCACCGTGGCCCTCATGATCGGCTGCATCGTTGGCGGCTACGCCTGGTCTTCATTGCGCGCGGTCAGCGCCAAGGAAGAGCTGGCGGCGACCATGGAAGCCGAGTTCACCAAACAATTCGCGGCGCTCGCGGCGCGGCAGAATCCGGCGGCGGCGGACGGCTCCGCCGGTGCCGCGACGGACGCATCCGGTGCCGCGATTCCCGCGCGCAATGGCGAAGCGGGCGCGGCCGAATCGCTCGTGCATCTGCCGCCCTGCCGGATCAGCCCGCAATCGGACGAAGTCGGCCCGGTGAGCTGCACGGAGCGCGTGGCGCAGGCGGTGTCACTGTGCGCATCGATCCCGTCGGCGGCGCATGCCACCAACGTTCGCATCCAGGCGCGCGTGCCGAAAAGCGAATCGCCCTGGCTCGAGCGGGATGGCGGCGCACCGACGCTCGGCAGCCTGCACATTGCCGCCCAGCCGGCCGAATATCCGGTCAGCGCCGACAAGCGCTCGGTGTGTCTCGACGTGGCGAACTGGAGTGTCGATGACACGTTGGCGGTACGCGTGATCGTCGAATACGCGTTCGGTGCCGCCCCGACGAGCGAGCTCACCGCGGCCGCGCCAACCGCCCATTCCCTCTAGCTACCGGCCCTTTTCGGAACGTAGAGGTCGGTCAGCGTTCCTTCGAACGCCTCGGCCGAAAGTCCCACCGTCTCCGACAGCGTCGGGTGCGGGTGAATCGTGAGGCCGATATCGGCCGCATCCGCGCCCATCTCAATGGCCAGCGCCACCTCGGCTACCAGCTCACCGGCATTGGGGCCCACCATGCCGCCGCCCAGCACGCGGTGCGAAACCGGATCGAACAGTAGTTTGGTGAAGCCTTCGTCGCGGCCCAGGGCCAGCGACCGGCCGCTCGCCGCCCACGGGAATTGGCCCTTCTTGTACGGCGTACCGTTCTTTTTCGCGTCGGTCTCGGTGAGCCCCACCCAGGCCACTTCCGGATCGGTGTAGGCCACCGACGGAATGACGCGCGCGTCGAAATAACTCTTCTCGCCCGCGGCAACTTCGGCCGCCACCTTGGCCTCGTGCATGGCCTTGTGGGCCAGCATCGGGCCCGGCACCAGGTCGCCGATGGCAAACACGTGCGGCAGGCTGGTACGCATCTGCTTGTCGACGGCAATGATGCCCCGGTCGCTCACGTCGATGTCGGCGGCTTCGAGGTTGAGGCGCTTGCCATTGGCGCTGCGACCCACGGCGACGAGCACGCGGTCGAATACGTCGGTGCGCTTCCCGTTCGCGTCTTCGAACTCCACCGCGAGGCCTTCGGCCTTCGCCGTGCAGCCCGTGACCTTGGTGTTGAGCAGGATCTGCTCGTAACGCGCCTTGAGCCGCTTCTCGAGCGGTTTCACCAGGTCGGGGTCCGCGCCCGGCATGAGCTGGCCGGTGAGCTCGACCACCGAAAGCTTTGCGCCCAGCGCTGCATACACCGTGGCCATCTCGAGACCGATGATGCCGCCACCGATGACCAGCAGCCGCTTCGGCACGCCGCCCAGCTCGAGCGCACCGGTGGAATCGATGACGCGTGGATCGTCGGGGATGAAAGGTAGTTTGATGGCTTCCGAGCCCGCGGCGATGATGCACTGCTCGAAGCGGATCTTCTGCGACTTGCCATCGACACCGGTGACTTCCATGACGTGCGGGCTGGCAAACCTGCCCGTGCCCTGCACGACTTCGACCTTGCGCTGCCGGGCGAGAATCGACAGTCCGCCGACCAGTTTCTTGACGACGCTGTTCTTCCATTCGAGCAGCTTCCCGAGGTCGAGCTGCGGAGCGCCGTAAACCACACCGTGGTGGCTCATTTCGCCCACTTCGTCGATGACCTTGGCGGCGTGCAGCAGCGCCTTGGAAGGAATGCAGCCGACATTGAGGCAGACGCCTCCCAGCATGGGCCAGCGCTCGACGAGCGTGACCTTGAGACCCAGGTCGGCGGCGCGGAAGGCCGCGGTATAGCCACCGGGACCTGCGCCTAACACCAGCAGCTGCGTTTCGCGATCGTGCGGAACGTCGGGCTTGAGCGGCTTCGAGGGCTTCGACGCGGAAGCCGGAGCGGCGCGCGGCACCGCGGGGGCCAGCGGAACCGGCGCGGCCTTGGCGGCCGAAGCGGCTGGCGCCGGCGCTATTGCCGGCGCGGCAGCGACAGGTTTCGCCACCGGCGCTTCACCTTCGATGCGCGCGATCAAACCGCCCTTGGCGATCTTGCCGCCCTTCTGCACCAGCACTTCCGTGACCGTGCCCGCGGCAGTCGACGGCACGTCCATGGTCGCTTTGTCGGTCTCGAGCGTGACCAGCGGCGTCTCCACCTCGATCTTGTCGCCGATCTTCACGAGAACATCGACGATCGCGACCTCGTCGAAATTGCCGAGATCGGGAACGGTCAGGTCGATCTTGCTCACGATATCGCCCCGACCAGATCGGCGGGCTTGGCGAGCGTGTCGGCGAGGAACTTCGCGATGCGCGCGCCCATCGCGCCGTCGATGACGCGGTGATCGTACGAGAACGACAGCGGCAGCACGAGGCGCGGCGCGAATTCCTTGCCGTTCCAGACCGGCTTCATCGCCGATTTGGAAACGCCGAGGATCGCGACCTCGGGCGAATTGATGATCGGCGTGAACAACGTGCCGCCGATGCCGCCCAGGCTCGAGATCGTGAAGCCGGCGCCCTGCATGTCGGCGCCCGGTAGTTTGCCCTCGCGCGCCTTCGCGCTGAGCTCGGCGAGCGACCTGGCGATGGCGAATACATCCATCTTGTCGGCGGCCTTGATCACCGGCACGAGCAAGCCGTTCGGCGTGTCGGCCGCGAATCCGACGTTGATGAATTTCTTGAAGATCAGGTTCTGGCCGGCTTCATCGAGCTGGCTGTTGAGCACCGGGAATTCGCGCATGGCGCGCACCGCGGCCTGGATGATGAAGGCGAGCGGCGTGACCTTGACGCCAGCCGCGGCAGCTTTTTCCTTCAGTGAGCCGCGCAGCGCCTCGAGGTCGGTGATATCCGATTCGTCGAACTGCGTGACATGTGGAATGTTGGTCCACGCCGCCTGCAGTCGTGGGCCGGAGATCTTCTGCACGCGGTTGAGCGGTTTGACTTCGATCTCGCCGAAAGCGGAAGGATCGTAGTAGTGCGCTTTCGGAAGCGCCGGCACGGGCGCGGCAAGCGAGCCGCCGCCGGACATGACCAGCTTGACGAACGCCTTGACGTCATCGAGCAGGATGCGGCCCTTCTCGCCGCTGCCACGCACGCTGCCGAGGTTTACACCGAGTTCGCGGGCGAATTTGCGCACCGAAGGCGGCGCATGCGCCGCGCCAAAGCTGGCTTCGTCGATAGGCGGCAGTCCGCCGCGCGCGGCGGGTGTGAGCACCTGTTGCACGCCCTGCTGTACGGCCGGCCGGGCCGCGGACGCAGGCTTGTTAGGCGAAGCGGCGGGCGCGGGTTTGGCACCCTGTTGCGGCTGCTGGACGCCAACTCCCTTGACCGTAACCACCAGCGCGCCCGGCGACAACTTGCCACCCTTGGTGACGTGCACTTTCTCCACCAGCCCCTTGGCGGTGGACGGCACATCCATCGTGGCCTTGTCGGTTTCGAGCGTCGCCAGCGGCGTGTCGAAATCGACCGTATCGCCCGGCTTCACCAGCACATCGATGACGGCGACGGAATCGAAATTGCCCATGTCGGGCACGCGGACGTCGATGGAAGTCGGCGCAGCGGGCGCGGACGCGGCCACCGCCGCGGGCGGCGCAGTTTTGGCTGCCGCGGGCGCGGATGCAGGCGCTGGCGCAGAAGCCGCGGCGGCGGCGCCTTCGGCCTTGACGCTGACTATCAACGCGCCGGTGGAGATCGTTCCACCCTTGGCGACGTGCACTTTCTCCACGACGCCTTTCGTCGTGGACGGCACGTCCATGGTGGCCTTGTCGGTCTCGAGCGTGACCAGCGGCGTGTCGATGTCGATGGTGTCACCCGGCTTCACCAGCACGTCGATGACCGTCACCGATTCGAAGTTCCCCATGTCGGGAACGCGTACTTCAACGGTGCTCATGCTTTCTGCGGGTCCAGCTTGTTAGGGTCGAGGCCGAGCTTGTTGAGCGCGGCCCGCAGCGTGCCCTTGTCGAGGGCGCCTTCTTCGGCGAGCGCGTGCAGCGAGGCGTACACGATGTTCTTCGCGTCGACTTCGAAATGCTTGCGCAGTGCGCTGCGGCCATCCGAGCGGCCGAAGCCGTCGGTGCCGAGCGTGACGAAACGCCCCGGCACCCACTCGCGGATCATGTCGGGCCAGGCGCGCATGTAGTCGGTGGCGGCGATGAACGGCCCGGTGGCCTTGGATAACGCCTGCTTCACGTACGGCGTTCGAGCCGGCTCGCCGGGATGCAACCGGTTCCAGCGCTCGATTTCGAGCGCCTCGCGACGCAGCTCCGAGAAGCTCGGCGCGCTGTAGATGTCCGATGGAATGCCGAAGTCCTTGGCGAGGATGTCGGCCGCCGCGATCACCTCACGCAGGATCGTGCCCGAGCCCATCAACGAGACACGCACCTTGCCGGCGCCGCCCGTCTGCAACAGGTACAGGCCTTTGAGGATGCCTTCCTCGACGCCCTTCGGCAGCGCGGGCTGCACGTAGTTCTCGTTCATCACCGCGATGTAGAAGAAGACGCTCTCGTCATTGGCGAACATGCGCTTCAAGCCGCTGTGGATGATGACGGCGAGCTCGTAGGCATAGGTCGGATCGTAGGCCACGCAGTTGGGCACGGTGGCCGCGTGCAACAGGCTGTGACCATCCTGGTGCTGCAGGCCTTCACCCGCGAGCGTGGTCCGGCCCGCGGTGGCGCCTAACAGGAAGCCGCGCGTGCGCAGGTCGCCCGCCGCCCAGTAGAAATCGCCGACGCGCTGGAAGCCGAACATCGAGTAGTAGATGTAGAACGGCACCATGTACGTGCCGTGATTCGCATAAGCCGTGCCCGCGGCGATCCACGAGCAGGTGGAGCCCGCCTCGTTGATGCCCTCTTCGAGCATCTGGCCCTTCTTGTCCTCGCGATAGGACATGAGCTGGTCGGAATCCACCGGCGTGTAGAGCTGGCCCGCTGAGCTGTAGATGCCGATCTGGCGGAACAGGCCTTCCATGCCGAAGGTGCGCGCCTCATCGGGAACGATGGGCACCACGTTCTTGCCGATGTTCTTGTCCTTGAGCAGCATCGTGAGGATGCGCACGAAGGCCATGGTGGTGGAGATTTCGCGATCGCCCGTGCCCTCCAGCATGGCGCTGAATGCGGACAGGTCCGGGATCACCAGCGGCTTGGCGACGATCTTGCGCGCCGGTAGATAGCCGCCGAGCGCCTGGCGCTTCTCGTGCAGGTATTTCATCTCCGGCGCGTCGTCCGGGGGCTTCACCAACGACAGCTTGCCCACCTGCTCGTCGGTGAGCGGAATGTTGAAGCGGTCGCGCACGTCGCGCAGCGCCGCCTCGTCCAGCTTCTTCTGCTGGTGCGCCACCATCTGGCCCTCGGCCGCCTTGCCGAGACCGAAGCCCTTCACGGTCTTCGCGAGGATCACCGTGGGCTGGCCCTTGTGATTCATCGCCGCCGTATAGGCCGCGAACACCTTGCGCGCGTCGTGGCCGCCGCGGTTCAGGCGCCAGATGTCGTCATCCGACATGTTGGCGACCATTTCCTTGAGCTCGGGATACTTGCCGAAGAAATGCTCGCGCGTGTACGCGCCGCCCTTGGCCTTGAAGTTCTGGTACTCGCCGTCGACGCACTCTTCCATCACGCGCTGCAGGATGCCCTGCGCATCGCGCGCCAGCAGCGGATCCCAGCGCGAACCCCAGACGACCTTGATGACGTTCCAGCCCGCGCCGAGGAACGCGGCTTCGAGCTCCTGGATGATCTTGCCGTTGCCGCGCACCGGGCCGTCGAGCCGCTGCAGGTTGCAGTTGACCACGAACACCAGGTTGTCGAGCTTCTCGCGCACCGGCAGCGTGAGCGCGCCCATGCTTTCCGGCTCGTCCATCTCGCCGTCGCCGAGGAAGGCCCAGACCTTGCGGTCCGATGCCGGCACCATGTCGCGGTTTTCCATGTAGCGCAGGAAGCGCGCCTGGTAGATAGCCATCATGGGCCCGAGACCCATGGACACAGTCGGGAACTGCCAGAAGTTAGGCATCAGCCAGGGGTGGGGATAGGACGAGAGGCCGTCTCCGGAGGCTTCCTGGCGGAAGTGCTTCAGCTGAGCCTCGCTCAAGCGGCCTTCGAGGAAGGCGCGCGCGTAAATGCCGGGCGAGGCGTGGCCCTGCACGAACACCATGTCGCCGGGGTGCTGGTCCGAAGCGGCACGCCAGAAATGATTGAAGCCCACCTCATACAAGGTGGCCGAGGATGCGTAGGTCGACAGGTGTCCGCCGTATTCGCTCGACACCTTGTTGGCATTCAAGACCATCGCCAACGCGTTCCAGCGGATGCAGGCCTCGATGCGCTTCTCGAATTCACGGTTGCCCGGATAGGAAGGCTCGTGGCCGGGAGAAATCGTATTGACGTAGGCGGTGTTCGGACGGAACGGAAGATAGGCGCCGGAGCGGCGCGTGTAGTCGATGAGCTGCTCGAGCAGGAAGTGCGCGCGCTCCGCGCCCTGCGTCTTCAACACCGAGTCGATCGATTCGATCCACTCGCGTGTCTCGGTCGGATCGAGATCTTCGAGCTTCTGAATTTCCGTCATAGACATCCATCGCCGGGCGGGCGGCAAGCAAAGAAAGCGGCGCGTGCTGTGCTAGCATGCGCCGCCTTGAAAATGAGGTGAGGAAGCGGGGAAAACAAGGCGCGATATGATCGTTTCTCGGCGCCTCCCGGTCAAGCAAACCTCAATCCGCACAGCAGGTTACGGCGTGTTTTGCGCGCCCCATTACTAGTGGAAATCGAAATCCGCCGCCCCGACGACTGGCACCTTCACCTGCGCGACGGCGCGGCCCTGGCTGCCGTGCTGCCGTTCACCGCCGCGCGATTCGCGCGCGCCATCGTGATGCCGAATCTCAAGCCTCCGGTGACCACCGTGGCCGCCGCCGCCGAGTACCGTCAGCGAATCCTCACGGCGTTGCCGGCGGGCGCGACTTTCGAACCGCTGATGACGCTGTATCTCACGGATCGGACCGATCCGGCGGAGATCGACAAGGCGCTGCAAGTTCAATCGGTAAAGGCCTGCAAGCTCTATCCGGCGGGCGCCACCACGTATTCCGATTCCGGCGTCACCGACATCCGGCGCATCGACGACGTGCTGGCGCGAATGAGCGACGTGGGCATGCCTCTTCTGGTGCACGGCGAGGTTACCGCGCGCCATGTTGACGTGTTCGATCGCGAAACCCGATTCATCGACGAGGTGCTGAGCCCCACTCTGGCGCGCTTTCCCAGGTTGCGCGTGGTGTTCGAGCACATCACCACCGCGCGCGCCGCGGAGTTCGTGCGGCAGGCGCGCGACGGCGTCGCGGCGACCATCACGCCCCAGCACCTGCTGCACAATCGCAACGCCATATTCGAAGGCGGCATTCGCCCGCACTATTACTGCCTGCCCATCCTCAAGACCGAGCCGGATCGCGAGGCGCTGCTGGCCGCGGCCACCAGCGGCAATCCGCGCTTTTTCCTCGGTACCGACAGCGCGCCGCACGAGCAGCACACCAAGGAGAACGCCTGCGGTTGCGCCGGCATGTTCTCGGCGCACGCCGGGATCGAGCTGTACGCGGAAGCCTTCGAGTCAGTGGGCAAGCTCGCGGCCCTCGAAGGGTTCGCCGCCGATTTCGGCGCGGATTTCTATCGATTGCCGCGCAATACCGGGCGCCTCCGCCTGGTGAAGCGCGACTGGCGTCCGCCGGCTAACTACCCTCTCGGTCCGTCGGCCGAGGACGGCAGGCTCGTGCCGATGCGCGCCAACGAAGCCGTGCGCTGGCAGCTGGCGGCCTGATGGACGAGCCGCTCCCGCCTGCCGCAAGCGCCGCCTTCACCGGGCCGCCGCTCATGAGCCGTCGATTCCGGCAGTTCCTGCCGGTGGTCGTCGACGTCGAGACCGGCGGATTCAACTGCGTCACCGACGCGCTGCTCGAGATCGCGGCGGTCATGATCGAATTCGGCGCGGACGGGCGACTGCGTCGCGGCGCATCGCACTCCTACCATGTGCGCCCTTTCGAGGGCTCGAACCTCGAGCCCGCCTCGCTCGCCGTGAACGGCATCGACCCGTTTCATCCGTTGCGTCCGGCGCTTCCCGAGAAGGACGCCCTCGGGCGCATCTTCACGGAAGTGCGTACCGCGATGAAGCTGCAGGATTGCCGGCGCGCCGTGCTGGTGGGCCACAACGCCGCCTTCGATCTCGGATTTCTCAACGCCGCGGTGGCACGCGCCGAAATCAAGCGCAATCCATTCCATCCGTTCTCGTGCTTCGATACGGCGACACTCGCCGGCGCCGCATTCGGACAAACCGTGCTTGCGAAAGCCACGCAGGTCTGTGGCCTCGAGTGGGATTCGAGCGCGGCGCACTCGGCCAGGTACGACGCGGAACGCACCGCCGACGTTTTCTGCGAGGTCTGCAATGCGCTCGATGGCGCGTGGCGCAAGGCCGACGTCCGGGCGCAGGCGCTGTGGGGTGGCGTACCCGTCGAAGAGAGCGGTGCCGGGAAGGGGTTGTCGGGGTTACCGGCTAATGCGGAAGTACCCGACTAATCAGCCAACCCCGACAACCCCTTCCCGGCACCACCTTCAAACCTTGGCGCCGGCGTCAGCCAGCATCTTCTTGAGCTCACCGCTGCGGTGCAGGTCGAGCACGATGTCGCAGCCGCCGACCAGCTCGCCGTTCACGTACAACTGCGGATAGGTAGGCCAGTTCGAGAACTTCTTGAGCGCGTCACGCAGCTCGGGGTCCTCGAAGATGTTCACGGCATGGAAACCGGCCTCCGAGGCACGCAGCGCGGAGACGACCTGCGCCGAAAAGCCACACTGCGGAAAATCCGGCGTGCCTTTCATGAACAGCACCGCGGGGCTGGATCCGATATGGGTCTTGATTCGATCGACTACGTCTTCTGCCACGTTCTTTCTCCTATGCTCGAGCGTTCCGATGAGCGCCCACTGCGCTTCCGCGCTCATTGCCGGCCACGCCGCTATTTCATCCACCGTGCGGAAACATCCCGCGCAGCGGCTGCCTCCGACCAGTACACAGACTTTGATGCAGGGTGATGGCGGGCGTTCAATCATGATGTCCGGCCCACGCGGAGCGCGTTGAATTATGGGGGCTCGTCCCCTATTCTTCAAACCGCTCACCGGGGAGATTAAGACAATGAAAATAT
>DASYKM010000010.1:0-14771 GCA_035995425.1 Steroidobacteraceae bacterium | reverse complement strand
GCAGCAGCAGCAGCGGGGGCGGAAGCAATGGCGGTGGCGACTTCCCGCCGCTCGATCCTTCCGGCGATGGTCCTTACGATCCGAACAACGACGGCGACAACCAGATACCGTCGGGCTGCGCGGAAGGCGGTTCCGCCTGCGAGCAGTGCGTGCAGCACAACGAAGGCATCGTGCAGTTCAACCGCCGCTACCTGCACGTCGCATGGGCAACGACACACCAGACGCTCGAATACACGAAGCAGGCGATCGCCTTCGGCGACGGCGTGTCGGAGATGAGCAAATCATCGCTCTCGTGGCAGCTCACCGGTAAGCCGCAGATCATCGAGGCAGTGCAGAGCCTGCGCAAAACCTACGATTCCAAGTACCACATCTACATCAACAACATGGAGCAGGCGCTCAACGAGCTCAAGCGATGCGAACAGGACAACGTCGCGATCAGCGACCTCTACAGCCAGTTCAGCATGCTCTACCTGGAGTTCGTCAAAGCGCGCTACGCGAGCCCGGATTGACGCCGATTCACTTCGGAAGCCGGTAGAGAAAGGTGCAGGCGGAGGGAGCGAAGTTCGCTTCGCCGCCTGCGATTTCCCGCTCACCGTGCGCTTCGAAGGTGGCCGGCGTATCGCGTGCGATCGCCTCGAGCATGACGCCGTCGGCCTTGTCGATGAACATGAGCAGGAGCAGCACGTGCTTCACGCCGGCCTTGTCCTGGATGACGAAGCCGTCGCCGGTGGCCACGTCGTCGACCAGCTTGCCCGTGACCACCAGTGGTTCGCGACGCACGTTGCGCGGTGCGGCCACGGTGTCGGCGGCCGGTCCGATGATCCAGACCATCGATTTGACGAATGGCAGCTCGAGGTTCTTGACGGCAGCCGCACCGGCTTGCAATGGGTCGAGCTCGGCGAGTCGCGATAGATAGACACGCTCGAGGCAAGCAGCATTCTTGCAGAGGTTGCGTACGGAACGCAGCCAGTCGCGCTGGTTCGACCCGAGGCAGGCGGCGGCGTCGCGGCCCATCGTTGCGCGCCCGGCTTGATAGTAGCGGCCCAGGTATTCGTCGAGATCGGAAACGTGCGGATTCGCGCAGATGGCCTTCTCGGTGGCGGTCGCGGCCTTCGAACAATCGAACGAAGCGGCCTGGGCGATGCCGCCGAGGCAGCACAGGGCGAAGACGGGGAAGAGGCGCATGCATTCTCCTCGTTGACGATGGCGGGCATTATGCCGAAACGAAATCACGGAGACGGACAATGAACACGCGAGTTGCCGGTGGATTGATGGGCGTGCTGTTCACGATGTCGGGCCAGGCTGGGTCGCGCCGTGATCGCCAATGAAGTGGCAAACAACATCTGCACCCGCGAAAAATTCACGATCGAGAACGTGTCGCTGCGGCAGCTGGCGCCGACGTTGGTCGAGCTCTCTTACGATGCGATGCAGACCGGTGAGTGCGACGGCACGCCGATGCCGGTCAAGGTGCGCGCCACGTCCATCTATGTGAAACAGGGCGCGCAGTGGCTGGTGACGCTGTTCCAGGAAACGCCGGTCGAGCTCGAGTAGCCGCCTTCGTTTAGCCGCTCAGCGTTTCGCTGCCAGGTATTGCCGCCAGCCACCGAGTGAGCTGATGTCCGACGCATCGCCGACGGCGAGCGACTCGCAGAGGAATCCACTCACCGCGCTGCCGTCTTCCAGCTTCACCTTGCCGATGCCGAGCGGCGCCGGAATCCCGGCGACGAACGAGCCGAAGTGTTCCACCGGCATACGCCACACCTCCACGTCGATGGCGACGCCGCCGTCCTTCACCTGCACCAGGCCGGGCCGGAACGGCGGACCGCCGGGCAATGCAAAGAAGCGGTAGTTTGGCGCGGTGCGCGTTGCAGCGATCCGCCAGGCGCCGCGCTCCAGCAATTGCTTGTTGAGTGGCAGACCCGACATGTGCGCGCCGCAAACCATGACGTCGACGAGACTGGCGTCGGCCGCTGCCGGCTCCGCCACGGGCAGCGGCAGAGAGGTGGCGCCAATTGTCGATCCCGCGGCTCGGTGAAGGCGCCCGGCCATCGCCAGCAGGTCGGCATCGCTCCATGCCGAGGCGATCAACGACACGCCGAAAGGCAGGCGTTCGGGTGTGAAGCCCGCGGGCACGGCCACCGCCGCCAGGTCCATGAGGTTCACGAAGTTCGTGTAGCGTCCGAGCGTGCTGTTGAGCCGGATCGGATCCGCCTGTTCGTCGGCGATACGGTAGTGAGTGCCGGCGGTGGGCAGAAGCAGGAAATCCGCGCTGGTCCAGATGCCTTGCGCCTGGCGCAAAAGATCCTTGAGTCGATATTGCGCGCGAAACGCATCGAGTGCCTTTGGCGTGATGCCGCCCTGAATGATTCGCCGCGTCACGTCGAGCATCGCTTCGGGCTGCGAATTGAGCAGTGCTTCGGTGGCGAGATATCGCTCGGCCACCCATGGGCCTTCGTACAACAGGCGCGCGGTTTCGAGCAGCGGCTCGATGTCGACTTCGTGCGCGGCCCCGCCGAGGTCGCGCAGTCGCGCCACGCTGGCGTCGAACAACTTTGAATAAGCGGTATTGCCGAAGAACTCGAGTTGCGCCGCACGCGGCACCGCGAAGCGGAAGGCGGCCCCACGGCCCCAGCCGCGGCGCGCCGGCATCGCAACCGCGCGCGACCAGGCGTCTTCCGCGTCGAACTTCACGGCGACCCGCGCCACGCGCGCAGCGTCTTCGGCGGTCAGCGCGAAGATCGACATGGCGTCGAGCGAGCGGCACGCCGGCACCACCCCGCGCATGCTCAAACTACCGAGCGTGGGCTTGTAGCCGATGAGATTGTTGAAGGCGGCCGGCACACGGCCCGAGCCGGCGGTGTCCGTGCCCAGCGAGAAGCTCGCGATTCCCAGGGCCACAGCCACGGCCGAACCGCTCGATGAGCCACCACTGATGTAAGCCGGATCGAAGGCGTTCCTGCAGATTCCATACGGTGAGCGCGTGCCCACGAGACCGGTGGCGAATTGGTCGAGGTTGGTTTTCCCCAAGGCAATCGCGCCGGCGTCGATGAGTGCCTGCACCACCGGAGCGGAAGACGCGGGTTCGTATGCGAACGCCGCGCAGCCGGCCGTGGTTGGCAGTGCCGCGAAGTCGATATTGTCCTTGATGGCAAAGGGGATGCCGTACAGCGGCAGGGATTGCGGATCGATGTCCGCCAGCTCACGCGCGCGGGCGCGCAGCGCGTCTTCGCCGACTTCGCTCACCCAGATGTTGTCAGCCGCGTGCTCCCGCCGCGCGACCAGCAATTTCTCGACGAGCGCCGCTGGCGTCATCGCGCGCGAACGATAGGCGGCGGCCAGCGCCGAAATTGTCAGGTCGAGACTCATGACAGCACCGGTTTGACTACGAGCAGTGTGTCGCCCGCTTGCGCCGCTGCGCCGGCGACGCCGTGAATCGAGTGCACCAGGCCCGCGCTCTCGGCGAGAACGGCAATTTCCATTTTCATGGCTTCCATGATCACGAGCGTGTCTCCCTTTTCGACGGACTGACCCGCCGCAACCTTCATCTGCCAGACGCTGCCGGACACCGGTGAGGTGATGGCGATGCAATCGGCCGGTAGTGCCGGCGCATCCGGCTTGGGCGGACTCTCCACGATGGGCGTCTCGGCAACGCCCGCCGCGCGCCAGCGTTCCCGTTCCGCTTCGAATGCGCCGCGCTGCCGGTGTCGAAACGCGTCTATGGATTCTTTTTGCGACTCGAGAAACCCGAGGTACTCGCCGAGGTCCAGCTGCGTCTCCTCGATGCGCAGTGGATGCCGGCCGTACGGAAAACCGGCGCGCATCTTCAGAAGCTCGTCGCTGCTCACCGGGTAGAAGCGGATCTGGTCGAAAAAGCGCAGCACCCACTGCTTGCCGTCGCGGAAATCGCAGGTCTGCTGGTAACGATTCCACATCTGCACCGTGCGTCCGACGAACTGGTAGCCGCCGGGGCCTTCCATGCCGTACACGCATAGATAGGCGCCGCCGATCCCGACCGCATTCTCCGGAGTCCAGGTGCGGGCCGGGTTGTACTTGGTGGTGACCAGCCGGTGCCGCGGGTCGAGCGGCGTCGCCACCGGAGCGCCGAGGTACACGTCCCCGAGACCCATCACCAGATAGCTGGCGCCGAACACGATGTCGCGCACCGCCTCGCGCGAGTCGAGGCCATTGATGCGCCTGATGAACTCGATGTTGTCCGGGCACCAGGGCGCGTCGGCGCGCACCGCCTCATAGCGTTTGGTCGCCGCCTGCGTCGCCGGGTCGTCCCACGACAGCGGCAGATGAACGATGCGGCTCGGCAGGCGCATGGCCTCCACGCTGGGTAGTTTGGCGATCGCCGCGAGCGCACCGTCGAGCACCCGCTGCTGCGTCACCCGGGCCGGATCGAAATGGATCTGCAGCGAGCGGATGCCCGGCGTGAGATCCAACAGGCCGGGAATGTCGTGCTTCCTCAACTCTTCGAGCAGGGCCTGCACCTGGAAGCGCAACACCAGGTCGAGAACCGGTGCGCCGAACTCCACGAGCAGGTTGCTCTCGCCCGAGCGGCGCACGCATATCGCGGCGTGATTCGCCGAGGCCGGCTGCTCCAGCAAGATCGAGGGGTTGTCGTCGCGAATGACCTGGCCCACGCGGCGAAACTGCACTTTGTCGCCCGGACGCAGCTGCCCGATTTTCCACAGCTCGTCATTGACGATGGTCACCGGGCACACGAAGCCGCCGAGGCTCGGCCCATCGGGTCCGAGGATCACCGGCATGTCGCCGGTGAAGTCGACGCTGCCGATCGCATAGGCATTGTCGTGGATGTTCGACGGATGCAGTCCCGCCTCGCCGCCATCGCGCCGCGCCCATGCGGGCTTCGGCCCGATCAGCCGCACGCCGGTGCGGCTCGAGTTGTAGTGCACTTCCCATTGGGCGTCGAAGAACGCGCGCAGATCGTCGGGGGTGAAGAAATCCGGCGCGCCGTGCGGCCCGTCGGTGACCGCGATCTGCCAGGCATGCGAATACTCCGGCCGCGCCGACGAAGGCGTGGCGCTGCAGCCGGCGAGATCGAGCCCGCTTCGATTCAGCCGCAGCACGTCGCCGGCGCGCAGCGCGCGACCGCCGTGCCCACCGAAGCGTCCGAGCGTGAAGGTCGCGCGGCTGCCGAGATACTCGGGGATATCGAAACCGCCGCGCACGGCTAGATAGGCGCGCTGGCCCGCGCCGCGAATCCGCCCGATCGCGAGCACGCTGCCAAGCTTCACGGGCAGTGGCTCCCAGAACGGCACAGCGCGACCATCGATCGTCGCGTCCATGGCCGCTCCAGCCAGCGCGACCACGGCGTCGCTGTTGAAACGCATCGTCGCGCCGCTGACGGTCATCTCGAGCGCGGCCGCGCCTTCCTCGTTGCCCACCATGCAATTGGCGCGACGCAGCGCCAGCGAATCCATGGGGCCCGACGGCGGCACGCCCACGTCCCACAGCCCGAGGCGTCCCGGCCAGTCCTGTACGGTAGTTAGAGTTCCGGCGGCGAGGATCTCGAGCCCCGGCTGGGCGAGTACGTGACTGGCGAGCAGCGCCGTGGTCTGCTCGCCGGCGATGAACACCGGATGCTCGAGCACCGACACGAGGTAGGGCAGGTTGGTCTCGATGCCGTCGATGCGCGCCGCCTGGAGCGCGCCTTTGAGCCTGGCGATCGCGAGCTCACGGGTCGCTCCGCGCGCAATGATCTTGGCGAGCATCGGATCGTAGAAGGCGGTGACTTCCGTGCCAGCCTCGATCCAGGCATCGACGCGGACGTCGTCCGGTAGTTTGACCTGCGTGAGCAGGCCGCTCGCTGGCCGGAAGTGGCGGGCCGGATCCTCGGCGTAGACGCGCGCCTGGATCGCGTGCCCGACCGCGACGTGCCAATGCGCGCGCAGATCCGGCGGCTCGCCCGCGGCGGTGCGGATCATCCACTCGACGAGATCGACGCCGCCGACTTCCTCGGTGACGCCATGTTCCACCTGCAGGCGCGTGTTCACTTCCAGGAAATAGAATTGCGCAGCTTCCGCGTCGTAGACGAACTCCACCGTGCCCGCGGAACGGTAGTTCACCGCTTCGCCGAGCTTGACGGCCGCCTCGTGCAGGGCGGTGCGCGTGACGTGATCGAGGCCGGGTGCCGGCGATTCCTCGATGACCTTCTGGTTGCGCCGCTGCACCGAGCAGTCGCGCTCGCCGAGCGCGATGACGTTGCCGCGACCGTCGCCAAACAATTGCACTTCGATGTGCCGCGCGCGCGCCACGAACTTTTCGAGGAACACACCGGCATTCTTGAAATTGCCGGCCGCGAGTCGCTGGACGGCGGCGAAAGAATCACCGAGCTCGGCCGCGGAGTTGCAACGGCGCATGCCGATGCCGCCGCCGCCGGCCGTGCTCTTGAGCATCACCGGATAACCGATGCGCACCGCCGCTTCGAGTGCCGCCGGCAGATCGGCGAGCAGCTCGGTGCCCGGCAACAGCGGCAGGCCGCAGCGTTGCGCGAGCTCGCGCGCGGTGTGCTTGAGACCGAAATCGCGCATCTGCGAAGGAGTCGGTCCGATGAACACGATGCCGGCGTCTTCGCAGGATTGGGCGAACTCGGCGTTCTCGGACAAGAAACCGTAGCCCGGATGGATGGCTTCCGCGCCCGAGAGCCGTGCGGCTTCGAGGATGCGGTCGCCGCGCAGATAGCTCTCGGCCGCCGGCGCCGGCCCGATGGCGAACGCCTCGTCCGCGAGGCGCACGTGCGGTGAGTTCTCGTCGGCCTCGGAATACACCGCGACCGAACGCGGGCCCATCGACTTCACGGTACGAAGAATGCGGCAGGCAATGGCGCCGCGATTGGCGATCAGGATCTTGTTGAACATCGCGCAGTCCCACCCGTTTTCTTCCGGGGTCTGCGCCAGGTCGTCCCGGCGTTGAAGGGAATGCGCGACGGGTCGTCCCGCCGGTGGGCGCACGTGCTCATGCACGGTCCCAGGTCATGACTCGAATTGGCGTCGGATTGTAAGCGTTGCAGGGGTTGTTGAGCTGCGGACAATTCGAAATCAGCACCAGCGTGTCCATGAGCGCCGCCATCTCGACATGTCGTCCCGCAGCGGAGATGCCATCGGCGAAACGCAGTTGCCCGGCCGGCGTCACCGGTACGTTCATGAAGAAATTGATGTTGGAGGGCAGGTCGCGCTTGGTCAGGTGCGCGCCTTCATGCTTCGCCAGGGCCAGCAGGAAACTGTCGCGGCAGCTGTGCATGTGTCGCTTGTCGAGCGCGTAACGCACTGTGTTGCTCTCCGCGGAGCACGCGCCACCCAGCGTGTCGTGGCGGCCGCAGGTGTCTTCTTCCATCCGCAGCATCGGATTGCCGCGATTCGAAAGCAGCACCGTGCCCGTCGTCAGATAGATCCGCTGTTGAGACTGGATGGTGTTCTGCGCGCTGTAGTGCTCGGCGGTGTCGGCGGCGTTGTAGAACAAGGTGTCCACCGCCTGGTTGCCTTCGAGGTCGACGATGCGGAAGCGCTGTCCGCGCCGCACCACCCCCATCCACGGCTCACCCGCGGGCACCACTTCGTCGATGACGGCGGTGCCGCTCACGTGGAATAGAGTCTTTCGGTGTTGAGGAAACCGCGCGCATTCTCCGGGCAGCGCAAGCGGCAGGGATCGTCGGCGCCGGGCGCGACGCCGCGACTCGCCTGCAGCGCAATGGCTGGCGGCGCGTACCTGCTGGAAGTTGCGAGCGGATGTGGCCCGGCGTGCAGCACCACCAGCGTGTCCATTTCGAAGCGCAGCTCAATGTAATCACCAGCCTTGCTGTGGCCGGCGGCGAGGTGCATCGCGCCCGCGTCGTCGACCACCACCTTGCTGAAGAAGTTGATGTTTGCGACCAGGTCGCGCTCGCCGAGCCCGAACTTGCCGAGCTCGACCAGCATGCCGTCACGGCCGCTCACATATCGCTGATTGCGTTGTTCCTGGAAGCGCGTGGCACCGTAACGCGCCGCGATGAGATTCGCATCGGTGAGGCCGCAGAGCGGGTCGTGCCAGCCGCAGGTGTCGGCGGTGATCGAACAGAGGATCCGGCCCATGTCCGAGAAGCACACGCAGCCGCTGGTGAGGTGCGCGATGTGTTGCGCCTTGAGCGTATCGGCCATGTTGTAGCGCTCGAGGGGCTGCTCGCGGTTGTAGAACAGCGCCGCGAGGTTCGCCTCATCGCCCAGGGCGATGATCTTCAGCATCACGCCGCGCCGGATCACGCCCGACCAGTGCGCGCCACCAGGTAATTGTTCTTCCCACAACATCACTGCCCGAGTGCAAGGCCTGTACCACGCCGCGTCTGCGCAATCGTCCGTCGCCCAGCCATGGCGCGCGGGATTTTGCTCCGCGGATGTGCGTCGCTCGATGCACTCGCGATTGTTTGGTGCAGTCGGTACGTCGCCATCGGGCCAACACGTCAACCCGCGCATCGCGCGAGCACGGCACACGTCTTGCAAAAACTCCCATCAACAATGTGCGCCTAGGGTTCCGGCTGATGGATCAGCGCTGGTCCGAGAGACGCAGTCCGGCCACGAACGCCGGATACACGGAGGGACAAAAGCCCGGGAGATGCCTGATGAACTAACAACACGGGAGACTCTCATGCCCCTGATCCAATCCTCGACGGCTGCCTCACCGATTTCCCTGGCTCGCCGCCTGTTCATAGCGCTGTTGGCCGGCACCGCGCTGCTGACCCTGCAACCCGCCAGGGCGGCGGAAAAGACTTCCTTCAACGTCGCCTGGAGCATCTACGTCGGCTGGATGCCGTGGGACTATGCCGGCCAGAGCGGCATCCTCAAGAAATGGGCCGACAAGTACGGCATCAAGATCCAGCTCACGCAGATCAACGACTACGTCGAATCGATCAATCAGTACACAGCCGGCAAGTTCGACGGCTGTGTCATGACCAACATGGACATGCTGACGATTCCCTCCGCGGGTGGCGTGGACTCGACCGCGCTGATCGTCGGCGACTATTCCAACGGCAACGACGGCGTGGTGCTCAAGGGCGCCGGCAGGAAGCTCACCGACATCAAGGGTCAGTCCATCAACCTGGTGGAACTGTCCGTCTCGCACTACCTGCTCGCCCGCGGTCTTGCGTCGGTCGGCCTCGCCGAGCGCGACATCAAGGTCGTGAACACTTCGGATGCCGATATCGTCAGCGCCTTCGCGACTCCTGGCGTCACCGCGACCGTCACCTGGAAGCCGCAGCTCGCCGAGGTCGCGGCGATGCCGAAGACCACGATGGTGTTCGATTCCAGCAAGATTCCCGGCGAAATCCTCGATCTCATGGTGGTCAACAGCAAGGTGCTGAAGGAAAACCCCAAGCTCGGCAAGGCGCTGGTGGGTGCGTGGTATGAAACGCTGACGGTCATGGCCGGCAAGGATGCGAAGGCGGCCGCCGCGCTCGCTTCGATGGCGAAGGCATCGGGCACCGACGTCGCGGGATTCAAGGGCCAGCTCGCCACGACCTATCTCTATGCGACGCCCACCGCCGCGGTGGCCGCCACCAAGGCGCCCGACCTGGTCAAGAAGATGGACCTGGTGCGCAAGTTCTCCTTCGACCACGGCTTGTTAGGCGAGGGCGCCAAGACGGTGGACGCGGTCGGCATCGAGTTCCCGGGCGGCGCCACGCTCGGCAACAAGGCCAACCTCAAGATGCGCTTCGATGTGAGCTACATGCAGATGGCCGCGGACGGCAAGCTCTGACATCACAGCGGACGCCATCGTGCGTCGCCTGATCAACCAGCACCCGCGGCGCAGCGCCGCGCTCGCCCTCGGCGTGCTGCCGTTCGTGGCGCTGCTGGTGCTGTACGTCATCGCATCGCACTTGAGGCTCGCGGAGAACCCCGAGGACAAGCTGCTGCCGTCGCTCGGCAAGATCGCCGCGACCCTGCACGGCTATGCGTTCGAAGAAGATTCGCGTACCGGCCAGCGGCTGTTCTGGGTCGATACCTGGGCGAGCCTCAAGCGCATCGGCTCGGCGCTGGTCATCAGCGCCACGCTCGGCATGCTGCTCGCGGTCGCCATCGGCGTGGTGCCGAGGCTGCGTGCGTTGCTGTCGCCTTTGTTAGGCACCATCGCGATGATCCCGCCGCTGGCGGTGCTGCCGGTGCTGTTCATCGTGCTCGGTCTGGAGGAGACCGCGAAGATCTCGCTGATAGTCATCGGCATCGCGCCGTGCATCGCGCGCGACCTGGCATTGCGCGTCGGCGAACTGCCGAAAGAGCAGATCATCAAGGCGCAGACGCTGGGCGCATCCACCTGGCAACTGATCCTGCGCGTGGTGCTGCCGCAGTTGTGGCCGCGGCTGATCGATTCCCTGCGGCTGTCGATGGGATCCGCATGGCTGTTCCTGATTGCCGCCGAGGCCATCGCGTCCACCGAGGGTCTGGGTTACCGCATCTTCCTCGTACGGCGCTATCTCGCCATGGATGTGATCCTGCCGTACGTGGTGTGGATCACCTTGCTCGCGGTGCTCACCGATCTCGCGCTGCGCCTGTTGCGCGCGCACGCCTTTCGCTGGGCGGAGCCGGAGCGCTGATGGCTACAGTATCGGTGCGCAACGTGTGGAAGGAATACGGCGCGCAGGTGGTGCTGGAAAACGTGCGGCTGGAAATCGCCGATCACGAATTCGTCACCATCGTTGGCGCGTCCGGCTGCGGCAAGACCACATTCCTCAAGATGCTGCTCGGCATGGAGCAGCCCTCACGCGGACAGATACTGATCGACGGTGTGCCGATCCGCCCGGAGCCGGATCCGGATCGTGGCGTGGTGTTCCAGCGTTACTCGTCGTTTCCGCATCTGACCGTGATCGAGAACGTGATGCTCGGTCTCGAGCTGCGCGCTTCCAGGCTCACGGGACGGCTGTTCGGCAACGCACGGCGCGCGGCGCGTGACGCTTCGCTGGCGATGCTCGAGCAAGTCGGCCTGGGTCACGCACGCGATCGCTATCCCGCGCAGCTCTCGGGTGGCATGCAGCAGCGCATGTCGATCGCGCAGGCGGTGATCCGCAAGCCGAAGATCCTGCTGCTCGATGAGCCATTCGGCGCGTTGGACCCGGGCGTCACCGCCGACATGCACGAGCTGATCCTGCGGTTGTGGGCCGAGAATCGCATGACGATTTTCATGGTGTCGCACGACATCCAGGAGAGCTTCTCGCTCGGCACTCGTCTGCTCACTTTCGACAAGCTGCGCATCGACCCGCAATCGCCGGAAGCCTATGGCGCAAGCGTTACCTACGACATGCCGTTGTCGCGAAGGCTGGCACGCCCGGCCGCGGCGAGCTAGTTAGGCCGGCGGCGCAGGCGCGCGCGGGTTTCCGGCGAAAGCCTTGCGGGTCGCCCCAATTGCGAACCGATTCGCACCCTGTACAACCCCGATGTGACGACCGACCCCGATAACGGGTAGCCTCGCGTCCATGAGTGCAGCGATTGCTTTCCTGATCGTCGCGGCCGTGGTGGCGGTAGCCGGTATCGTCATCTGGCTTCGTGCTACGCGCCAGAAGGCAGCTCCGGTCGATCCCATCGCGATCACGACGGGTTCGAACCGAACTCTGACCGGCAATCGACCGGTTGGCGTGGTGGCATCGCTGAGCTGGGATGAGGCCTTGCGCCGCTTCGTGGCGTACGCGCTCGACGACGTGCCGCGCGAAGCGCTGAGCAAACCCCCCGACCCCACGCACGCGCCGGTGTTCACGGCGGTACAGCAGATTCTCGAGCGTATCGAAGCGCAGCCGAAATACATTCCGCGGCGGCCATCACTGCTGCCGAAGCTGCTGGCCACGGTCAACGACAACGAAGCGACCATGGCCGAGATGTCGCGCATCATCGCGCAGGACCCGGCGCTCACCGGCAACCTCATACGCATCGCCAACAGCCCGATCTATCGCGCCGCCGGCCAGCCGGTGGAAAGCATCGAGCGCGCCGTGACGATGGTGGGAGTGCAGGGTATCCGCTCGATCATCGCCACGGCTTTGTTGCAGCCCCTGATGTCGGCGGGCAATGGCGCCTTCAGCAAATTTCCGGAGGCTGTCTGGGAGCACACGCTCTACGCCGCGATGGCGGGCGAATCGCACGCCACCCAGGTGGAAAACGCGGAGCCCTTCGTCTCGCAGCTCATCGGCCTTCTCTACGGGCTCTCGGCCATCGTGGTGTTCCGGATAGTGCGTGACCAGTTCGCGGCGCAACCGCAACTGAATCCGGACCCCGGCAGCATCGCGCGGCTGCTGGAGACCTGGGTGGCACCGACCGCCGGCCGCATCGCGGTCAGCTGGGAGTTGCCCCAGCGCGTGCAGTACGCGCTCGAGAGCCAGACGCTCGCCGTCGAGCTGCAAATGGAGAATTCACTGGGCCGGTCGCTGAAATTCGGCCGGGTTTCCGGGTCGCTGATCGTGCTGTGCCGGCTGGGCCGCATCACCGAACCCGACGCGCGGGCGATTGTCGTTGCCGGAGAAGGCCGCCGCTCGCAGATCGAGCGACTGTGGGACCGGATGGCCGCCAGCTATCTCAAGCCCAGCGGCTAGAACAAGCTCCCATTCCACGCAATAAAAGCGTCTTAGGGGTGGGAGAAAATGCGCCTTCGTGACACAGAGTATTCGTGGAGACCGGAACCCTACCGGGGTCCACAGACCAAAAGCGGCGGAACAAGACCCCCGTTTCCGCGCGACTAGAGCCCCGCTCAGGCGGGGCTCTTTTTTTAAGGGAACGTTTCTCACGGTAAGCTGTGCCCCGCCAATCGGGGGGAGAGGCATTTGAACACTCAGGACATCCAGGGCGGCTGCATGTGCGGCGCGGTGCGGTACTCAGCGACCGCCAATCCGGCGAACAGCATGATTTGCCACTGCCAGTCGTGCCGCCGATCGGCCGCCTCGCCAGTGGTCGCCTGGGTCACCTTCGCCAGGGCGGAGTTTCGTTTCACGCGTGGCACTCCGCTCGAATATGAGTCTTCGCCAAAGGTGAAGCGCCGCTTCTGCGGTGGCTGCGGTTCACCGCTCACCTACGAACACCTCGATACCAACGATTTCGTCGACGTGACCACGTGCAGCCTCGATGCGCCGTGGGCATTTGCGCCCACCCACCATTCCTGGCTCAGCGATGACATCGGCTGGGTGAAATTCGGCGACGGTCTGCCGGCATTCGAGCGCTCGCGGTTTGGCGACCCCTCCTGAGCTCGAGACGCCGCGGCTCACGTTGCGCCGCCTGGAGTTCGACGATGCGGCCTTCGTGGTTGCGTTGCTGAACGAACCATCGTTCATAGAGAACATCGGCGATCGCGGAGTGCGGTCGACTGAAGATGCCCATCGCTACCTGCGCGAAGGACCGATGGCCATGTATGAGCGTTTCGGTTTCGGCCTGTGGCACACCGCGCGCAAATCTGACGGAGTCGCGGTTGGCATGTGCGGCCTGTTACGGCGCGACAATCTTCCGGACGTCGACGTGGGCTATGCCTTCCTGCCCGAGTACTGGGGCCTGGGATTCGCGCACGAATCAGCCGCGGCCGTGTTGCGCCTCGGAGCCGCGAAATTCGGCCTCAAACGCGCCATCGGCGTGGTGTCCGCGGGCAACGCCGCGTCGATCCGCGTGCTCGAGAAGTTAGGCATGAGCTTCGAGCGCATGTTCGCCATGTACCCGGATGAGCCAGAAGTGCGGCTCTATGGCCGCACTCTCTGAGGAAAAATCACCGGCTCCACGGCCGCGGTTTCAACGACGCGTGACCTCATCCCCGGTGACCTGACCGATCTTCGCGCCCTGTTCCACGCGCAGCTCCACCGGGCGTTCGAAGCGCAGTTCGCCATCGACCACGCAGGTCGAGCAGATGTGCACGGTGACCGGATCGTTCTTGTTGCGGCCCCAGTTCTTGTTGTTGTCTTTCTTCACGTGAATGCCGCCATGCACGCGCGCGCCGTCGGTGAGATCGATGTCGCCGTTGCTCGTGCTGAGGCCGCCGCCGACTTCGGCGCCCTTGAGCTCGATTTCACCGGACACCGTCGAGACATCGCCGCCGACGTGGGTGCGTTTGCCGAGCTCGACCTCACCGTTGACCGTTGACGCCGACCGCTCGATCGTCACGCCTTCGGCGATGCTCAGCGCTCCATTCACTGTATGCACTTCGCCGAGCCTGGCGTCGTCTTCAACCTCGATTTCGCCGTTGACCGTCTTGGCGGCTTCGGCGGTGGCACCGCGGCCGACGGTCACACCACCGTTGACAGTGCTCAGCGTGCCGTAGGTTTCACCGGGGGAGGCGGTGATCTCGCCGTTGATGTTGGAAATATTGCGCCCGCCGTCGGCTGCGGAAACCGAAACCGGATTGCCGGCCCAGACGACAAACGCGACGAATGCGAAGACGATGAAAGCAGCGAATGCAGCGAGTTTCATGTTGTTCCCTCCGGCCTGGCTTGGCCTCTGCCAGGTTGGACGCGTCATTCGCCTGATGGGTTGCAATAAAAAAGAAGCCCCGCCAGGGGCGGGGCTCATTGGTCGCTTGCTTGCTTGTTTGTGGAGGAGTGTTTCGCTCTTCTTGTTCTTGTCTGATGCGGTCTTTGTCGAGCCGCTTGTGAATAAGAAGAGCAATCGCTGTGCCAGAGGATTCTTACGAGCGTGGGCCCGAAGAATCGCATCGCCGAGGCCTCGGCGGACGCAAAGTGCCACTTTGTGCAATATGTCACGTCGGCTGCAGTCGCCCTGCTGTCAAAATCTTCGACGCATTGGATGCGAGGTTCCGCGACATAA
>DASYKM010000009.1:0-7274 GCA_035995425.1 Steroidobacteraceae bacterium | reverse complement strand
TTCAAAGTTCCACTTGGCAGGGTAAAAGCGGCGCATATACTACCGCGCTCGATTCTGGACCCGCCTTTTCTGACGCTCCCATCGTCTAGAGGCCCAGGACATGGCCCTCTCAAGGCCGTAACACCGGTTCGAATCCGGTTGGGAGCGCCAATCAAATCAATAGCTTGGGTCCATTCAGACCGCGCAAGGGCTAGCAGCACATGGTCAGGACCGCCGCACTCGCCTCGACTCTCCACCGAACGCTCGAGTACTTCATCGCCCGCAAATCGATGCCCGAGTGCCTGGCGAGCGGCGGCCACGCGGCGCGGTAGCGCCACGCCTTGGAAGCCCTGCTCGTCTCCGTGGGCGTGGTCGCGCTGGCGGAAATCGGTGACAAGACCCAGTTGCTCGCCTTGCTGCTCGCCACGCGGTTCCGCAAACCTCTGCCGATCGTGCTCGGCATCTTCGTCGCCACGCTCGCCAATCACGCCGGCGCCAGTGCCGTCGGCAGCTGGCTCATGCAGGTTGTCGGCGCGCACGCGATGCGCTGGATACTCGGACTGTCGTTTCTCGCCATGGCGGCGTGGACGCTGATTCCCGATTCACCGCCGGATGAATCCGCGGCGGCGCCACGCTTCGGTGTGTTCCTGACGACCGCGATCGCTTTCTTCCTGGTCGAGATGGGCGACAAGACGCAGATCGCGACGGTGGCGCTCGCGGCGCAATTCCATTCGATTGTGTGGGTGGTACTGGGCACCACCATCGGCATGATGCTGGCGAACGTGCCGGTGGTTTATCTCGGCGATGCGCTGATCAAGCGCGTGCCGATGAAGTGGGTGCGGAGCATCGCGGCGCTGTCGTTCGTCGCGCTCGGCCTCTTCGTGTTGATCTAGACGTTCAGCAGCATCGCGCGCTTTCCACCGCGGCGCCGGGCCAGGGCTAACAAACGTCGCTCGGCGACCACGGCGCGTGTGTGCTCGGCGCTTCCGATCAATCCGGATTCATCGAACACGTGGACGATGAAACGGTGCAGCCTTCCGGAGACACCGGTGCAGGTGGCAACCGCGCGCACCGTCCCGCTGACCGGCGCGTGCGCGGCGTAGTTCACCTTCACCACCACGCTGGTCGAGGACTCGCCTTCGAGCAGGCGCGGCTTCATGAGTCGCGACGCCGCGAGCTCCATGAGCTCGATCATGCGCGAGGTCGTTAGAACCACCGGGAAGTCGTCCTCGGGGGAAAGGCGTCCGGCTTCCGCGGTGTCATGAGATGGCACCCGCAGGCTCGCCTCGGCGGTTCTGACCTTCAAATTCATGTCGACTCCATATTTGCGCTTCGCCAGTCGGCCGATCGGTAGCGCAGCAATTTAAGAACAGCCTTCGCCCAAGTCGTCTAGGAGTGCTCCGGTTTCGCGCGTGATTGAAGTACCGGCGTTTGTGTAGGCGCGCCCTTACCTTGTCCGACAGTCGCGCGTTTGACCCTGCTCCTAGAATCCCGTACCGCATGAGTTCATTCGTCTCGAGAGGTGCCGTTCTCGCCAGCGCGCGCCTGCTCAACCAGGTTCTGGCGCTCCTGAGTCCGTTGCTGCTGGTGCGCCTGCTCGAGATTTCCGAGTACGGCCGCTACCGGCAGTTCATGGCGACCGCCATGTTCATCACCTCGCTCGCGGGCTTTGCGCTCTCCGCGAACCTCAACTACCTGATCGCGCGCTCGCCCGAACGGCAGGCGGTCGACATCACCAACACCTGCCTGCTCATGCTCGGCGTGAGCGTCGTGAGCGCGCTGGTCGTGGTTCTCGCGCGCCAGTGGATCGTGCCGCCGGAAATCGCCGATAGCTGGCTGATGCTCGCGGTGTACGTATTCATGTTTCTGAATCTCGAAGTGCTGGTGTCGTACTGGCTGGCGCACCGGCAATCGGTGAAGGTGATGGGCTACACGCTGGCGATCACCGTGTGGCGCATCGCCACCCTGGTGGCCGCGACGATCTGGCTGCGCGATGTCGAGATGATCTTCATCACCATCGTGTGCGCCGAAGCCGTGAAGAATCTCTGGATCTACGTCTGGCTGCGGCGCCAGGGGCTGCTGGTGTTTCGCTGGGACTCACAGGCCATGCGCGAGCAGATGCGTCTGGTCGCGCCACTCGGCGCCGGCTCGGTGCTCTACAAGCTCAACGACTTCGGCAAGGTGGTGGTGGCCAATCAGCTCGGCCCCGTGCCGCTGGCTATCTACACCACCGCGGCCTACCAGGTTCCGCTGGTCAACATCGTGCAAGGCGCGCTCGCCGACGTCATCTTCCCCGACATGGTCAAGCGCTCGACGCGCGATCCGGCACAGGGCCTGCTGTTGTGGAAGCGCGCGCAGGTGCTGATCTTCGCCGCCATCTGCCCGGCCTGGGTTCTGCTCACCTACTGGGCCGAGCCCGTCGTCCGGCTGCTGTTCACCGACACGTATGTCGCGGCCGTCCCCTACTTCCAGGTGTTCCTGCTGCTCATGGTGCGGCAGTGCTTCCAGTTCTCGACGCCGCTGCGCAGCGTCGCCGACAACGCCTCGTTCGCGCACGCCAATCTCATCGCGCTGCTGATCAATGCCGGCCTGATCTTCGCCCTCATGCCCAAATTCGGCCTGTGGGGGCCGACGCTCGGCCTGGTGATCGGCCAGTCCTGGACCTCTATCTACCTCGGCAAACGCGTGCTCACGCGCTACCAGTTGCCGCTCGCGGAGCTGTGCCAGTGGGACAAGCTCGGGCTGGCGCTGGCGGCGTCGCTGGTGGCGATAGCGGCATTGCACGTCTCACAGCTCTATCTGCCGCACTCACCCGCCGGAATGCTGGCCGGGGTCGCCATTTTCGCTCTGGTCTATGCAGCGGCGGCGCGCATCATCCTGCGCGAGGAGTACGGCTACGTGATGCGTGCCCTCATGCGGCGGAAGATCGCATGAATCCCCAGCCAACGCTGCTCATCGTCTCGTTTCACTTCGCGCCCAGCCCGCTGGTGGGCGCCAAGCGTTTCAGCTTCCTGGCGCGCGAATTCACGCGCATGGGGTTCGACGTACACGTCATCACCAACGACATCAGCGAATCCGTGCACGGCCGCGAAGATTCCTCGCTGCCCATCAGCGGCGCCGTGCATCGCTGCGCCGCGCCGTTCACGGCGCCACTCAAGGGCAAGAGCGCGTTGACGCGGCTGGCGAACGCCGTGCTGCGCCGACTGCTCGCGCCCGTTGGCATGGACTATTTCTGGGCACGCGCCGCCACGCGCACGGCGCTCGAGGTCGCCGCCAAACTACCGCGGGGCGTGGTGATCGCGACTTCGCCGCCGCACGCGGCCCTGATTGCCGGGGCGCGAATCGCGCGGCGCCTGCGCTGGCCGCTGATCCTCGACTATCGCGATCCATGGAGCGCCTACGACTGGCCGTACTGGCATCGCGGCTGGCTCACGCAGTGGCTGGGCGCCCGTATCGAAGCTCGCCTGCTCCGGCGAAGCGCCGCGCGCGTGCTCAACACGGCGGACATGCGCGACTGGTTCGAGGAATCGTTTCCGCACGCCGCCGCATCCGCCAACTTCGTGGTACCCAACGGCTTCGATGCGGCGCCCACCAGCCTCACGCCGTCCTCGACCGGCACGATCGAAATCGTGCATGCCGGCGAGATCTACGGCAGCCGCTCGCTCGTGCCGCTGCTGCGCGCCGTCAAACAACTGGCCTCGCGTCATCCGGCACGGCCGATCCTCGTCACCACCTATGGCGCACTGCCCGCGGCGGAGCGGCAACGCATTCAAGACGCGGCGCTCGGGCAATTCATCGAGGAGCGGCCGCGCATCCCGTTTGCCGCGTTGTTCACCGCGCTGCAGCGTGCGCACCTGCTGCTCGCCGTGGTCAGCGACCACATGACTTATTCGACGCCGTACAAGATCTACGACTACATGGCGGCCGGCCGGCCCATCCTCGGCCTCGCGCCCCGCGGCGCCGCCCTGCACGAGTTGTTAGCGGAGAGCGGCGCGGGAAGCTGCGTCGATCCCGCCGACATCGATGGCATCGAGCGGGAGCTGGAACGAATGCTGTTCGGCGGCGATCCGATTGCCCAGACTCGCATCGAGCGTTTCCGCTGGTCGAACCTGGCGCAGCAGTACCGCTCGGTCATCGACGCTGTGGCCGGCGCGGGCACACGGTCGAGCACCACGGAGGCGCGCGATCTTCCCGCCTCGGCCGGATTCTCCGACTTCAACCGGTAGCCAGTCCGTTTGCCTGCGCAGCCAGGCGAGAATCGTTCTACCCAAAGTCACTCCTGCTCCTACTCTTATTAATGGTGCCGGCCGGGCACCGCGCACAATGTGGATGGTTCGAAGAGCAGTCGGGCGCGCATCGGCGCTACTCTTCGTCGCATGGCCAATGAATTCCTGCCCGGCGAACAGCCGGGCCAGCTCGAGGCGCTGCTCGAACGCTGGCAGATCAGCCTCGACCTGCATGCCAGGTATTCGGCGCTCGATGACGCGCGTTACTGGCACGTGCAGCCGTGGCCCAGACACGAGCGTCCGCAACGCTGGATCATCCAGCTGGCGCGCAAGCGCATCCTCGCGTTGAAGCGGATCGTCGTGCAGCGCCAGGCCGAGGGCGACCGGGCGTTCATCGAAGGCATCGAGATCATGGGTTTTCTCGCGACGCTGGTCGGACTCACCTCGGTGGAACGCTTCATTCCGCTCGCCACCCACGAGACCGAACGGCGCGACGTGCTCACCGCCAAACCCGAGCAACTGGCGGCCAGGTCGGTCGCCGAGACGAGTCGCTCACGAACGCCACCGGCCCCGCGCGAACGCGAGCCCACGTCGCGAACGGCGGAGAACCGTCGCGTGGTCGAGCAGCGCGAGCACGTCCCGCACAAGCGCACTGCCGAGACCACGCGCCAGATGCCGGCGCTGCCGAACTCCAAGGTGTATCGCATGCTGGCCGCGCAGCGCGCCGGCGTGCCGCTCAAGGAACCGGCGGCCGCGGCCGCGCCCAAACGCGAAGCGCGCCGCGAGGGGACCCGTCCGGCCACCGTCAAGCCGAAAAAAGCCCCGTCGACCGTCACGCAAACCGAGCACCTGGTGATCGCCGACGCGGTGCGCTTGTTAGGTTGGGGCAAGCAATGGCACGAGGTCGCGGAGATGATCGCGCGGCTGGCCGAGCGCCCGAGCCCCTCGGAGATCCGCCGCATCCTGCGCACCTACCGCGAACAGATCGACGCGGTCGCAACCCGCCGCCGCGACTAGGAAAGCGCGAGATTACAAGCATGTAATCTGACCGGCGCGCGATGTCGCCGCGCCTTGCGCGAACGCGCGCACCTCAGCAGAATCTCGGCCCCGGCGCCACGGAACTAAATACAGGCGCCCATATCTCACCAGGCGCCATGATAAAGACCCAGAACCTGACCAAGGACTATGACGGCCTTCTGGCCGTCGACAACCTCACCTTCTCCGTGGAACCGGGCGAGGTTCTCGGTTTCCTCGGTCCGAACGGCGCCGGCAAATCCACCACGATGCGCATGCTGGCCGGCTTCATCGCCCCCACCAGCGGCACCGGCAGCATCTGCGGCCACGACATCTCCACCGAACCGCTGGCCGCCAAGGCGGCCCTGGGCTATCTACCCGAGGGCGCACCGCACTACGGTGAAATGACGGTGGGCGGCTTCCTCGATTTCATCGCCGACCTGCGCCGGCTGGAAGGCGCGCATCGCAAGTCGCGCCTCGATTACGTCATCGGCCGCCTGCAGCTCGAGCCGGTCATTGCGCAGACCATCGAAACGCTCTCCAAGGGTTTCAAGCGCCGCGTCGGTCTCGCCCAGGCAATCGTGCACGACCCGAAAGTGCTCATCCTCGATGAACCCACCGATGGCCTCGATCCCCTGCAGAAACACGAAGTGCGCACGCTCATCGGCGAAATCGCCCGTGAAAAGACCATCGTCATCTCCACGCACATCCTCGAGGAAGTCGACGCCGTGTGCACCCGCGCCATCATCGTCGCGCGCGGCAAGCTCGTGGCCGACGACACGCCCGCGGGCCTGAAGGGCCGCGCGCCCTCGGGTCGCCTCGAAGACGTGTTTCGTACTGTCGCAGCCTGACCAACCTTCCGGAGTCTCCTTGAAAACCGTCGCAATCATCATGCGCCGCGAGCTCGCGAGTTATTTCGCGACGCCGCTCGCCTACGTGGTCATCGTCATCTTCCTGTTGCTGTCGAACCTGTTCGCGTTTTCGTTCGGCGCGCTGTTCGAGCGCGGCCAGGCCGACCTCACGCCGTTCTTCACGTTCCTCCCCTGGCTCTATCTATTCCTGATCCCGGCGGTTTCCATGCGGCTGTGGGCCGAGGAACGGCGCAACGGCAGCATCGAGCTGCTGCTCACGCAGCCGCTCACGTTGTGGCAGGCGGTGCTGGGCAAATTCCTGGCCGCCTGGATTTTCGTGGGGCTGGCGCTGGCGCTCACCTTCCCCGTCTGGATCACCGTCAACTACCTCGGCAAACCCGACAACGGCGCCATATTCGCGGCCTACCTCGGCTCCTTCTTCGTTGCCGGCGGCTTTCTCGCGGTGGGTTCGTTCACCTCCACGCTCACGAAAAACCAGCTCATCGCGTTCCTGGTGGCGATGCTGCTGAGCTTCCTGCTGCTCATCGCCGGCTACCCGGCGGCCACCGACTGGTTCCAGACCTGGGCGCCGCAGTGGCTGGTGAGCGGCATCGCCTCGCTGTCGTTCCTCACGCATTTCGAGAACATCGTCAAAGGCGTGCTCGACGTGCGCGACGTCCTCTACTACGCGCTGGTCACCGTCTTCTTCCTGCTCGCGAGCACCGTGGTGCTCGACGCGCGTAAATCGAGTTAGCGGGTCGCCGAGATGTTCAAAACCATGTTCAAGAAATCCCATCTCGGCGCCGGCGGCCTCGCGGTCGTCGGCGTGTTGTTCATCGGCATCATGCTGCTGGCGAACCTGCTGCTGCGCGGCGCGAAATTCGACCTCACGGCCGACCGGCTCTACACCATTTCCGACGGCACCGAGCACATCGTGCGCAGCCTCAAGGAGCCGGTGAACCTTTATCTGTTCTTCTCCGAGAAAACCGCGACGCCGATTCCGCAGCTGCGCAATCACGGCATTCGCGTGCGCGAACTGCTCGAAGAGCTGGTATCGCGTTCGGACGGCAAGCTCACGCTCAAGGTCATCGACCCGCAGCCGTTCTCCGAGGAAGAAGACCGCGCGCAGGAACTTGGCGTCACCTCCGTGCCCGTGGGCGCGAGCGGCGAGAAACTCTATCTCGGTCTCGCCGCCACCAATTCC
>DASYKM010000008.1:0-17101 GCA_035995425.1 Steroidobacteraceae bacterium | reverse complement strand
GATCGCGATCGTGAGCGGCATCACGATCTCGTATTTCGTGAACTACTTCATCAAGAAGTTTGGCGGCGACGGTGACCCCAACTGGGCGCTCCATGAAGGCTGGCGCTGGATGCTCGCTTGCTGCGCAATTCCGGCCGGCATTTTCGTACTGCTGTTGTTCTTCGTTCCGGAAACTCCTCGCGGACTCATGCTCAAGGGCAAGAACGAGAAAGCCCGCGAAGTTCTCACCAAGCTCGCCAACGCGGATGAAGCAAAAATTGTCCTGGCGGAAATCGACGCCTCGCTGAAGGAGACCGCTGGAAAGCTCTTCTCCTACGGCGGCTTGTTGCTCGTCGTCGGCATCATGCTGTCCGTCTTTCAACAGCTGGTGGGCATCAACGCGGTGCTGTACTACGGCCCGCAGATGTTCAACAACATGGGCTTCAAGGGCGACGCATCGTTCGCCAGCACGGTCATCATGGGCATCGTGATGGTGGTATTTACCCTCATCGCGACCGTCACCGTCGACAAGTGGGGTCGCAAACCGCTGCTGATTCTCGGCGCGATCATCATGGCCGTGTCGATGACTGCCTTGGGCTTCATGTTCAACGCCGGGTCCATGGCCCTCGGCGCCCTGGTCGTGGTCTGCATCTATATCGCCGGCTTCTCGCTGTCCTGGGGCCCGGTGGTATGGGTGATGCTCGCGGAGATCTTCCCGAACTCCATCCGGGACAAGGCGATGGCCATCGCGGTGGCCGCGCAGTGGTTCATGAACTGGGTGGTGACTGTCACATTCAACATCATGGACGGCAATACGGCTCTCACTGCCGCGTTCAACCACGGCTTTGCCTACTGGTTGTATGGTGGCTTCAGCGTGCTGGCGGCCCTGTTCGTCTGGAAGTTCGTACCGGAGAGCAAAGGCATGTCGCTCGAGAACATGCAGAAGCTCTGGAAAAAGTCGCCGGCCTGAAACGGTGTCGTGAATGACGAACCCCGCGGGGCGCTTGCACCGCGGGGTTTCTTTTCAAAACTTATGATCGAACATCTTCCTTCCGACTGGCGCGAGGCCGTGCTGGTTGGCCGAATCCTGACGCGCGAAGGGCCCACGCCCATCGTCATCGCCGGTGGCCGCGTGCGCGATGTCTCGCGTCATGCCGCAACCGTCTCGCAGCTGCTCAACGCATGGAACGGGGAGATCCCGGCGGGCGCCGATCTCGGTCCGCTCGAATCCTTCGGGTTCACGCGCGAGTTCGCCGGCGCGAAAGACGTACGGGTGCTTTCACCTTTCGACCTGCAATGCATCAAGGCGAGCGGCGTCACCTTCGCGATCTCCGCCATGGAGCGCGTCATCGAAGAGCGCTGCCGCGGCGATGCCAGCAAGGCGGACTCGCTGCGCGCATCCTTGCGCGACCGCATCGGCGCCGACATCCGCGCCGTAAAGCCCGGCTCGGAGCAGGCGAAGAAACTCAAGGCCGCGCTCATCGCCGATGGCCTCTGGTCGCAGTACCTCGAGGTGGCGATCGGGCCCGACGCCGAGATATTCACCAAGTCGCCGACCCTGTCGACGGTCGGCTGGGGCGACTGGATCGGCGTGCGCTCCGACTCGGCGTGGAACAACCCCGAGCCGGAGATCGTGCTCGCGGTGGACAGCGCAGGCCGCATTCTCGGCGCCTCGCTCGGCAACGACGTGAACCTGCGCGACATCGAGGGACGCAGCGCATTGTTGTTAGGCAAGGCCAAGGACAACAACGCCTCGTGCGCCATCGGCCCGTTCATCCGCATGTTCGACGGCATGTTCACGCTCGACGACGTGCGCCAGGCGGAAGTGCGGCTGGAGATCCAGGGCGACGAAGGCTTCCACCTCGAGGGCACGAGCTCGATGTCGCAGATCAGCCGCGACCCTACCGAGCTCGTGGGCCAGACCATCTGCAAGCATCATTCGTATCCGGACGGCTTCGCGCTGTTCCTCGGCACGATGTTCGCGCCGATCGTCGATCGCGGCGTCGCCGGACAGGGATTCACGCACAAGAGTGGTGATGTCGTTCGGGTGTCCACCGAGAAGCTCGGTGTGTTAGAAAACAAGGTGACCACCTGTGATCAGGCCCCACCGTGGTCCTTCGGAATCGCGGATCTGATGCGCAACCTGATGCGGCGTGGCCTGCTGAACTCTTAATGGAATATAGAACGTGAGCAATACAAAGCAGTTGTCCCACTACATTGACGGCGCGTGGGTGGCGGGTTCGCCAGCCTCGGACAGCCTCAATCCTTCGGATACGCGCGACATCGTCGCGAAGGTGCCGGGAGGCGACAAATCAACGGTAAATGCCGCGGTTTCGGCGGCGAAGGCCGCGTTTCCAGCCTGGGCAAACGCGAGCCCGGAAGTGCGCTCGGACCTGCTCGACAAGGTCGGCTCGATGATCATGGCGCGCGCCGACGACCTCGGCCGCCTGCTCTCGCGCGAGGAAGGCAAGACGTTGCCTGAAGGCAAGGGCGAGGTCATGCGCGCTGCGCGCATCTTCAAGTACTTCGCCGGCGAGGCTCTGCGTCGCCATGGCTTCACGCTCGATTCGACGCGTCCGGGTGTCGCGGTGGAAACCTATCGCGAACCGCTCGGCGTCTTTGGATTGATAACTCCCTGGAATTTTCCCATTGCAATTCCGGCATGGAAGAGCGCGCCTGCTCTCGCCTTCGGCAACACCGTCGTCATCAAGCCGGCATCGCTGACGCCGGCGACGGCGCATGCACTTACTGAAATCATTCACGAGGCGGGTTTCCCCAAAGGGGTTTTCAATCTGATCCTGGGCGGCGGCTCGATGGGCGGCGCGCTGGTTGAGCATCCGGATGTCGCGGGTGTGTCATTCACGGGCGGCCAGAGCACCGGCGCCGGCGTCGCCAAGGGCGCGATGTCGCACAACGCGCGCGTGCAGCTCGAGATGGGCGGCAAGAACCCACTCGTGGTGCTCGATGACTGCGAACTCGATCGCGCCGTTCAGTGCGCGCTCGACGGCGCGTTCTTCGGTACCGGGCAACGCTGCACGGCTTCGAGCCGCATCATCGTCACGCAGAACATTCATGACAAGTTCGTCGAAGCGCTCGCTGCGCGCGTCAAGGCTTTGAAGGTCGGCGATGCGCTCGCCGCGGACTCGCAGATGGGCCCGCTTGCGAGCCAGGCGCAGCTCGACACCACTCTTTCTTATGTGGAGGTCGCCACGCAGCAGGGCGGCCGCCGCGTTGTCGGCGGGGAAGTGCTGACGCTCGGCACCCCGGGCTATTACGTGGCGCCGGCGCTCATCGCCGACACGCGCCAGGACATGCGCATCAACATGGAAGAAGTATTCGGCCCGGTCGCCTCGACCGTGCGTGTGAAGGACTACGACGAGGCGCTCGCCGTCGCCAACGCCGGCGAATTCGGCCTCTCGGCGGGGATCATGACCAGCTCGCTCAAGTACGCGCGCCACTTCGTGCGCAACGTGCGCGCCGGCATGGTGATGACCAACCTGCCGACCGCGGGCGTCGACTACCACGTGCCGTTCGGCGGCACGCGCAAGTCGAGCTTTGGCCCGCGCGAACAGGGCTTCGCGGCGGTCGAGTTCTACACGCAGATCAAGACTAGCTACACCTGGGCCTGAAGCTCAAACAACAGTTCAAACAACACCTATGACGCATGCTGTTTATCCTTCACTCGCCAACAAGACCGTCGTCATCACGGGCGGCGGCTCCGGCATCGGCGAGGTGATGGTGGAAGGCTTCGCGCGCCAGAAATCGCGGGTTTTCTTCCTCGACGTCGCCGACAACGAGTCGAAAGCGCTGGTCGCGCGGCTCGGCAACGGCGTTCAGTTCGTGAACACCGATGTCACGGACATCGAGGCCATGCGCGCGGCGTTCGCCGCCATCGAAGCCAAGGCGGGTCCGGTCTCGGTGCTGGTGAACAACGCGGCGAATGACGATCGGCACAAGTTCGAGGAAGTGACACCGGCGTACTGGGAGCAGCGGGTTGCGGTCAACCTGCGGCACATTTTCTTCGGCGCCCAATTCGTCACGGCGGGCATGCGCAAGGCCGGCGGCGGCTCGATCATCAACCTCGGCTCCGTGTCCTGGCATTCGGCGATCCCCGAGCTGTCGATTTACGAGACGGCCAAGGCCGGCATCGAGGGACTCACGCGCGCGTTGGCGCGCGATCTCGGTGAAGCGAACATCCGCGTCAATTGCGTGGTGCCGGGCGCGATCCGCACGCCGCGGCAGATGAAGCTCTGGCATACGCCCGAAGAAGAAGCCAAGATCCTCGCGCAGCAGTGCCTCAAGGCGCGCGTCGATCCCGTGCACGTCACGGCGATGGTTTTGTTCCTGGCATCGGACGACGCTCGCATGTGCACCGCGCACAACTACTGGGTAGATGGCGGTTACCGGTAAAGGAAATGACGGACGTCGAGTGTGTCTGGCCGATAGGCGCAATTCTCGGTGAGGGACCATTCTGGTCCGCGGCCGAGCAGGCCGTATGGTTCGTCGACATCAAGGCTCCCGCGATTCACCGCTTTCACCCGGCGAGCGGCGCGCAGCGGTCCTGGCCGGCGCCGGCACGCGTTGGTTTCGTGCTGCCCACCCGCGACGGCTCGATGATCGCCGGCCTCAAGACGGGCCTGCACAGGTTCAACCCGGAAACCGGCAATTTCAAGCTGTTGCACGTGGTGGAACCGCACGCACCTAACAACCGGCTCAACGATGGTTTCGTCGATTCGGAAGGCTTCCTGTGGTTCGGCTCGATGGACGACAAGGAGGAAGAGCCGAGTGGCGCGCTATACCAGCTCAACGACACCGGCTGTGTCCGGCGCGACCCGGGCTACGTCGTGAGCAATGGTCCCGCGACGAGTCCCGACGGCCGCCTGCTGTACCACACGGATACTCTCGCCGGCATCATCTACGCCTTCGATCGCGCGCGCTCCGGCGCTCTGTCTAACAAGCGCGTGTTCGCGCGCTTCGCCGCCGGCGCCGGGCATCCCGACGGCCCCATCGTCGACGCGGAAGGGTGCCTCTGGACCGGCGTGTTCGGCGGCTGGGGGCTACAACGCTATTCGCCCAAGGGCGAATTGCTGACCACTTTGCGCCTGCCCTGCTCCGCGGTCACCAAGGCGGCCTTCGCAGGCGACGACCTCCGTACGCTTTACATCACCACCGCGCACGTTGCGCTCGACGCCGAACAACGCAAGCAGCAGCCGCTCGCCGGCGGCCTGTTCAAGGCGCGTGTCGACGTGCCCGGACTGCCACAGGGAATCGTGTCGCATGGCATCTGACCAGACCACGCAGATCCAGCCGCGCCGCCGTTTCCGCTCACGCGACTGGTTCGACGATCCGAAGCATCTCGACATGGTGGCGCTGTATCTAGAGCGCTTCATGAATTACGGCCTGACGGCCAACGAGCTGCTCTCGGGCAAGCCCATCATCGGCATCGCCCAGACCGGCGGCGATCTCACGCCTTGCAATCGCGTCCACCTCGACACGGTCAAGCGCGTGCGCGAAGGCATCCGTGATGCCGGCGGCGTGCCCATGGAATTCCCGCTGCACCCGATTTTCGAGAATTGCCGCCGCCCCACCGCGGCGCTCGATCGCAACCTCGCCTATCTCGGGCTCGTGGAAATCCTGCACGGCTATCCAATCGACGCGGTGGTCCTCACAACCGGCTGCGACAAGACCACGCCCGCGCAGATCATGGCCGCGTCCACCGTGGACATCCCGGCCATCGTGCTCTCGGGCGGTCCCATGCTCGATGGCTGGCACGGGTCAGAACTGGTCGGATCGGGTACGGTGATCTGGAGATCGCGCCGCAAGCTCGCCGCCGGGCTGATCAACGAGAAGCAGTTTCTCGATGCGGCCGCCGCCTCGGCGCCGTCGCTGGGTCACTGCAATACGATGGGCACCGCTTCCACGATGAACGCCGTCGCAGAAGTACTTGGGCTCTCACTGCCGGGCTGCGCGGCCATTCCCGCGCCGTATCGCGAACGTGGCCAGATCTCGTATGAAACCGGGCGACGCATCGTCGAGCTCGCGTACGAGGATCTGCGCCCGTCGAAGATTCTCACGCGGCAATCTTTTCTCAATGCGATCACGGCCATTGCCGCGATCGGCGGATCGACCAACGCGCAGCCGCATCTCGTGGCCATGGCGCGCCATGCGGGCATCGAAATCACGCCGCGCGACTGGATGGATTTCGGACGCGAGATACCGCTGCTCGTGAACATGCAGCCGGCGGGCAAGTACCTCGGCGAGCGATTTCATCGCGCCGGCGGCGTGCCGGCGGTACTTGCGGAGCTTCTGCGCGTCGGCAAGATCGACGGCAACGCGCTGACCGTCACGGGCCGTTCACTGGCCCGAAATGTCGACGAATACGTTGCCGGGCGCAGCGCCACCGACCGCGAAGTCATCACGACTTTCGAAGAGCCAGTGCAGGAAAGAGCCGGGTTCCTCGTCTTGAAGGGAAACCTCTTCGATTTCGCCATCATGAAGACCAGCGTGATCTCGCCCGAATTCCGCAAACGCTATCTTGGCGACGGCGACACCTTCGAATGCCGCGCCGTGGTATTCGACGGTTCCACCGACTACCACGAGCGCATCAACGATCCGGCGCTCGGCATCGACGAAAACACCATTCTCGTCATTCGCGGTTCTGGTCCGCTCGGCTGGCCAGGTTCGGCGGAAGTCGTGAACATGCAGCCACCGGACGCTCTCTTGAAGCGCGGCATCATGAGCCTGCCGACTCTGGGCGACGGCCGGCAATCGGGAACCTCGGACAGCCCGTCGATTCTGAATTGCTCTCCGGAAAGCGCCGCGGGTGGCGGACTCGCATGGCTTCGGACCGGGGATAGAATCCGCATCGATCTCGCCGCCGGCAGCTGTGACATGCTGGTGAGCGATGAAGAGATTGCACGACGCAAGCAGTCGGGCCTGCCACCGGTGCCGGAAAGCGCCACGCCGTGGCAGGAACTGTACCGCTCGACCGTCGGGCAACTCGACAGCGGTGCCGTCATGGAATTGGCAGTCAAATATCGCGGCGTCGCACGCAAGACGCCGCGCCACAACCATTAGTTAGCCAGCGAGGTCCTGATGAGTCCGCCCCGCCTCACCGAGGCGAGCCTGCATGCCGTTCGTTCCGGCACGATCCTTCCCACATACGACCGCGGCGCGACTCGCTTCGGCATCGTGCACATCGGCCCGGGCGCCTTCCACCGCGCGCACCAGGCCTTCTACGTGGACACGCTGCTGCACTCCGACAAGCGCTGGGCCATTTCCGCGCTGTCGCTCAAGAGCACCGGTCTGCGCGACGCGCTTGCCGCCCAGCAGGGTCTGTACACGCTGGTGGAGCTCGGCGCGGCACCGCGCGCGCGCATCATCGGCGCGATCCGTGAGCTCCTGGTGGGCTCCAGGGATACCGAGGCCGCGTTTGCGAGGCTCGTTGCGCGCGATACGCGCATCGTCTCCCTGACGGTCACGGAAAAGGGTTATTGCCTCGACGCCAGCAATCAGCTCGACGTCGCCAATGCCGATATCGTCCACGATCTTGCAAATCCGGGAACCCCGCGCAGCACAATCGGCTGGATCGTCGAAGGACTGCGTCGGCGGCGAGCCCAGGGCGTGCCACCTTTTGCGGTATTGAGCTGCGACAATCTTCCGGACAACGGTTCAGTCCTGCATCGCGCCCTGGTCGCCTTCGCTCGCGGTTCGGATGCCGGTCTGGCGCGCTGGATCGAAGCGGAAGTCGTCTGCCCGCGCACGATGGTCGACAGCATCACTCCGGCAACCGACGATGACCTGCGCAAGCGTGCCCAGGCCCTGACCGGTGTCCAGGACGAATGGCCCATTCAGCGCGAGCCGTTCACGCAATGGGTGGTCGAAGACGTGCCGGCCATGCGCGATGCGGACTGGACTTCCGTCGGCGTTACGCTCGCGAAGGACGTTGGTGTCTATGATCGCGCCAAGTTGCGGCTCCTCAACGGTCCGCACTCGACGCTCGCGTATCTCGGGCTGCTGCGCGGGCATGAGTCGGTTGCCGATGCGATGCGCGATGAACAGCTGGCGCAATTCGTCGAGCTGCTCATGACCGAAGATCTGACTCCCAGCCTTGGGGCCACACCGGGTCTCGACGTCGAGCACTACATATCGGCGGTGCTGGCGCGTTTTCGCAATCCGGGAATCCGTCACCTGTTGAGCCAGATCGCCTGGGATGGGTCGAAGAAACTGCCGGTGCGCATCGTCGTCACGATCGCGGAATCCCTGCGCGCCGGCCGACCCATACATCGCCTGGCGATGCCCATTGCGGCATGGATGCGCTTCATCGTCCGGCAGGCCAAGGGCGGCATCGCCATCGTCGATCCGGACGCGGCGCGCCTGGCAATCATCGGCGCCGCTTGCACCGGCGAAGCACGCGCAGATGTGGCGCGGTTCGCGGTGTGCGAAGCCGTATTGCCACCTGCCCTGTGGAGCGACGAGCGCTTCCGCCAGGCGCTCGAGACCGCCTACCAACGACTCGGCGCCCCGCATGCGGCGCTTACCCCGGAGCTTTCCTCATGAGCACCTCGCGCAGAACATTCATCGCCGCCGCCGCTATCATGGCGGCAACCAATGCCGGAGCAGCCGCCGTGAGCAATTATCCAAAGCTGGTTCATCACGTGTTCTTCTGGCTGAAGAACCCGCAGTCAAAGGAAGACCTGGCGCGGTTGCTCGAAGGCCTGCGCACGCTGGCGAAAATCGAATCCGTGCGCGGTGTGCATTTCGGCGTTCCGGCGAGCACCGAGAAGCGCGACGTGGTCGACAACAGCTACAGCGCGTCAGAGATGCTTTTCTTCGAGGATCTCGCCGGGCAAAAAATCTATCAGGATCACGCCATCCACAAGCAGTTCGTGGCCGACTGCTCGCACTTGTGGGAACGCGTGGTCGTCTATGACGCCATTGCGGCTTGAGCCTGGCGACGGCGGGCCTTGAGCTCGATCAGGCGCTGCACATTGTTCAGTGACGACGCCACCAGGAACGCGCCCTGCAGAAAGCCCGACCGATTGAGCTTGTGAAGGGTTTCGGCGTCGAGATTGGCGAGCTTCTGCTGATTGATCGTGTGGAGGCCGAGCAGGTTGTACTGCTCTTCTGAGTTGAACTTGATCTCCACTTTCACGGGCTCGATCAGGTCCGCGCCGGTGAACGCCGCGAACATCGCCTTGCTCACGCCCAAGCCCTGATTGATGCCATTGAGAATCGCGGCGATGCGATCGAGGTAGCGGCTGTTGCCGCCCTGCGGCAGGAATACCGGCTCACCGTCGGTCTTGCTCACGCGTGGATCGTCGAGATCAACGTGGATGACGGCTTCTTTTTGGACGTCGCCACCTGACTCACGTTCCTGGAAGCCAATGAAGAAAGGCCCGCGCGCGATGACGCCGGGTACATAGGCTGCGTTCCACCCGCGCTCGTCGAGAAACAGGTTTTCGTTCTTGGCAAAGCCCAGCAGCGCGATGGACATGAACTCCCCGGTATTCGCGTCCTTGCGAAAGAAGATCGGGTACTCACGCTGCACGTCGGCGAATTCCGTGGGTACGGTCACCACCGTGGCGACGCTGTCGCCGAACTCCGCGCTATGCCGCGTGATCACGCGCAGGTCCTTGTGCGCAATGTTGTTGAGCAACACGTGTCTGGTCATCGCAACCTCGAATTCTCAACGGCCCCAAATAGAAGAAGGCCGCTGACGATCCAGCGGCCTTCCCATTATCAACACCCTTTACGAGTTCTGCTTAGAACTTGTAGCGGGCTCCCAGGCCATAACGAGCGCCCTGGTCTTCCAAGCGCCAGAGCTGGTTGACCGAGCGGCCGTGCCAGCGCACGTCTTCGCCCGTCAGGTTGATGGCTTCGAACGACACAGCGATGTGATCGTTGACGTCATAACCGACGCTCAGATCGATCTGGTCGTAGGCTTCTACGTAGATCGGGTTTCTGAACCCACCCTGGTTGATGTTCGACAGGAACTCGTCGCGCCAGTTGTAGGCGAGCCGAGCCGAGAGGCCGAACTTCTCATACATGAGCACGCCGTTCGCCGAGTCGGACAGACCCGTCAAGGCAAACTGGTTCACGTTCGGATCGCTGGTCACGTCGTAGCCAATGTCGCCGCGGACGATGGTGTAGTTGGCGAGGACGCCAAAGCCACTGTCGCCGAAGAAGTACTGACCGCCGAACTCGAAGCCATGAATCTTGGCCTTCTTGTTGTTCGTCGGCGTACTGACGTTGAACGTATAGAGCGGGTCCGAAGCCGTCGACAGGATGTCGTACTTCGTGGCGAATGCCACGTGCTGCGCGTTGCTGCCGGTGTAGTTCGCCAGACCGCCAGTCCAGGTGCCGTTCGCGTCCGTGAAGGTGCCCGGGTTGAGCAACATCGCGGTCGCGGTGAACAGCGCCGAATCGTCGACTCCGCATTGGCCACCGCACTGGGCGCCGTGGCTTCCCAGATAGGCGAGAGCAGCCTGAGCCGACGGACCGCCCGTCTGGTTGGTGATGCCGAACAGGTTGATCTGCTGCACCGAGTTGCCGATGAAGTTTTCGACGTTCTTCTCGAATGCACCCACCGACACGTAGCCCGTGTCAGAGAAGTAGTACTCCAGCGAGAGGTCGAAGTTGTCGGACTCGAGCGGCAGGATGCCCGGATTGTTCTGGTTGCCGTTCGGCAGGAACCCGTTGATGGACGAACCACCCGGTGTACCCGCGTTCTGGCCAGCCGCCAATGTGCCGTATCCCGCGCGAGCAATGGTCTTGCTGTACGAGAAGCGGCCCTTCAGCGATTCGGACAGGGCAAGGTCGAAGTCCAGGTTGGGCAGCAGGTTCTTGTACTTGCCGGTTCCCGACACGAGAGTCGGGACGGTGGGACGCACGACCTGGAAGTCGTTGTCGTCCTGCCAGAGCAAGCCGGTCGGAACGAGCTGGCTGTTGATCGAGGATACGTCGGTCTGTTCGTACCGCGCGCCGACCACCAGGTTCGAGGCCATGGAGCCTACGTCGAACTTGAGTGCCAACTGGGCATAAACAGCCTGGGTGTCTTCATTGACCGTGCTGTCCGTGTTGAAGCCCGGGTTGTAAGCCAGCTGACCATCCGGAGCGGAAGCTTCCGTCCAGTTGCGATAGCCGTGATCCAACGCCCACTGGCCGAGCACGTTCGCATTGCCTTTCCAGCCGCCTGTCGGAGCACCAACCGGATTGAAGTCATCGAACGCGCCGGTGAGGCTGAACGGAGTCAGGAGGGCAACCATGTCCGGCACGAGCCCGGTGTCGCCGACGCCCCAGTCACCCATCGTCAGGTTCGAGCCCGAGCTGAGCAGATGCGTGCTCATCGAACGTGTCTCGACGCCAAATCCGAACGTGCTGCCACCTTCGAACTTGAACTTGCCATCGATGCGCGACTGCTTGATGTCGGTGTTTTGTTCCTGGTAGTTGATACGCAGGATCTGTGAACCGAGGCTCGAGGTGTCGAACGTGTAGTCGCTGTTTCCACCGGTGCCCGCGTATGCGGCCGTGCTGGTCGGGAACAACGTGCGTGACGCGACCGGCAGGCCGCCATTGAACTGGAAGGTTTGCGTCCAGAAATTGGTGCAACCCGACTGTGCGCGACCGCAACCCGGAGTGGCGCCAATGCCGGCGCTCGGCACTTTGCCCGCGAGGCTGAACGACGTCTGACTACCGCCCGTGATGCCGTCATCCGGATGGCTGCCAGCACGCGAGTCGTGGAAATCGAAGCCGAGATTGAAGTTCTCGGCAACATCCCATGACGCGTTGAAGCCGACCGAATTCAGATCGTTCTTGTGTTCACGATGCTGCTGTTCGTAGCCGAAGTCCTTGCTGGCGCCGGTGAACTCATGAAGGAGAATCGGCGTGGCAACATCATTGCCCGTGTCGAACTCGAGACGGTCGAAGCCGTTGCGCTGCAGCCAGATGGTCTGCTCGCCGCGATCTTCCAGCAGCTCCACTTTCGCCCACGTGTAGTCGGCAGTCAGCGTCAGCCCGTCAACCGGCGAGAACTGGACCGTCGCCTGCATGTTGGTGCGCTCGCGCTCCGAATCGGAGAAAGCGTAACGAATGTCGTTCGGGATGCCGTACAACTGCCCGTTCGCCGGCGCGTTGACGATCGTCGCCGTCGGTACACCACCGATTACCTGCAGGGGAGCGGCCGTCTGATTGGTGGCGTTGAGGCCACCGTTCGCCGCGTTCCAAGGCTGGATGTGCCAATCATTGACTGTCGCCGTCGATGATCCGCTGTCACGCTTCTGATAGCTGGCCGACAAGCCGACGCCAAACTTCTTGTCGTCGCTCGCCCAGCTGAAAATGCCGGACAGTTCCGGAGTCAGGTCTTCACCGACACGATTGGTCGTGTCGCTGACGGCCTTGGCGCCGAGGTTGAGTACCAGACCGTCGTTGTCGAGCGGCCGTGCCGTGCGCACGTTGATCGATGCACCGATACCGCCGGTGGCGACATCCGCGCGACCGGTCTTGTAGACCTCGACCGCGCTGATCGACTCGGCAGCCAGGTTCGCAAAGTTGAAGGAACGCGTGTTGCCACCGATGCCGCCGGTGATGCCATCACCGCTGCCGTAGGTGTCAGCAGCCGGCATCTGCCGGCCGTTCAACGTGACCATGTTGAACGCAGGACCGAAGCCGCGGGCGGTGACCGTTGCACCTTCGCCGTTGCGACGGTCGATCGATACGCCCGTGATGCGCTGGAGCGCTTCCGAGAGATTGGTGTCCGGGAACTTGCCGATGTCTTCGGCGTTGATCGCGTCGACTACGCCGACCGCATCACGCTTCGTTTCCATCGAAGCTTTCAAGCTTCCGCGTAAGCCTGTGACCACCACTTCTTCGAGCTCTTCGCTCGCTTGTTCTTGGGCGAACACAGGGTTGATGAGAACCGCGCCACCAACGATGGTGAACAGCGCTCTCGAGGTAATAGGCAATGCCTTGGGATTAAATTTCATAGTCAGATGTCCTCCGCACTCGTACATCTATTCATTGTGAAAACCAGGATTAACTGTTGATCAACAGAAACAGGAATTAACCTTGGAACGAGGAAATGATGGGTCGAAACTTTCGACCAAACGCAGGGAGATCTGCAGAGTTCGCAGATTCAAAAGGCGCAGCAGAATGGCGCCCGAATGGCTTGAAAACAGCAATGCGCAAGTTGCGCGTCCCCCTCGTACTGCAGCGGAGGATATTCACACTGTGTACAAAAGTCCACGGCTAATTGTTGCGGAAAAAACCGTGCCCGAAGGCCGAAAAAGGGACTGTCTTTGTCCCCAGAAATCATGTCCTTACGGGACACTTCGGGACATATAGCGACAGCCGGGGTGCGGTAAGCACACATGCCGATCAGAAAAAAAACAACAACTTTGTGGCGTCGATCGCAGCATGCGACAGGGGGAAACCCTTGCAAACCGAGTCGATCAGGCTAGAAACCCGTTAATAGAGAGTCGTCCGGAGCGCGGATTGGGGTCGACGACGAAATTTCGATTTATCGCCCCCGAATGCAGCGAGTTGCGGCGATAGACGAGCAGCCGATTGAACACCCCGTCCTGCTGGCCAATTTGCTCATACAGCGGCGTATCGGTGGTGATGTATTGGCTCGGCGGAGTGTCCGGGCCTGACTGTTCTTCTTCTACATATCGCCAATATTCAGCCCTGCGTGCCTGGTCGACATATTCGAAACCCGTCTTGCGGTGCCTATAGAAGGCCGTGCCACCGAAATCGGCTTTGAATAGATAGTGGATGAACGCGAGCTCGTTGCTCAACAACGAGTCAACGTGCGGAATTCGCTGCAGGTAGGTGAGTTTTTCGGCGGGTGTCGTGACCAGCGAGAAATGGCAGGCGGTGAATCGCATGGCGCTGGCATCGAGGCCGAAAAACTCGGCGAAACTGCCACGCAGCTGCTCGAGGATGAATCGTTGGTAAGTGAGCGGAACCTTGGCGCGCACACCGGGGTAGTAGCTAGCCACGTCGCCGAATAGCTTGCCGGCCGCAAGCTCAACCCATTCGTCGGGACTCGCGACCAGATTGTCGACCACCATGAGCGGCCGCTGCTCGCGCCCGAGCAGGAGCTTCTGGAGACGGAAGTGGGGATGCAATGCGAGCGTCATGCGTAGCGAAGAGCGTTCAGTTCCAGACGCTGTTGCTGGCCTTGCAATACTGATTCACGAAGTCCTGGTGGACGGGCATGCGCGTGACGACCTGCTGAATGGAAGCGCGGAATTCGGCCAGATATTTCGTGAGCTCATCAGCGGCCAGCAAGCGCGCTGCGGGATGGTAGGTCATCGGCCGGATGCCCTGACCCAGCATGACCTGGGTCCAGGAGTCGGTGCGGAACAGTTCACTGTCGCCCTGGTAGGCATAGGCCGTCTGTTTGAACAGATCGATTCGTTGGGCCAGCGAATCGGGAATCGCCATGTCACGGCAGTGACGCCAGAATGGAGTGTCGTCACGTTGCGTCGCGTGGTAGTGAAGCACAACGAAGTCGCGTGTCTTTTCCATCTCGATCCGCGCCGCTTCGTTGTATTGGTTGAGCACCGACTGATTGATGCCGGCAAATGGGAACAGGTGCAGAAGCCGCGTGACGCCCACCATCATGAGGTGAATGCTGGTGGATTCGAGCGGCTCGATGAAGCCACTCGACAAGCCAAGCGCGAGACAGTTCTTGTTCCACACTTCGCGACGCCTGCCGGTCTGGAATTTCAGGACGCGCGGTGCGGTGATCGGCTTGCCATCGATGGAGGCCACGAGCTCTTCCTTTGCCGCGTCATCGGCGAGGAACTGGCTACTGAAAACCAGGCCATTTCCGACCCGATGCTGCAGCGGGATACACCAGCGCCAGCCGGCGTCGTGCGCAATGGCGCGCGTAAGAGGTGGCGCGGGACCCGAGAGCTCGGTCTGGACCGCCGCGGCGCTGTCGCACGGCAACCAGTGTGACCAGTCTTCGTAACCGGTCTTCAGGGTCTGCTCGATCAGCAGTCCACGAAACCCGGTGCAATCGATGAACAGATCGCCTTCGACGATCTGACCGGAGTGCAGTACCAGCGATTCGATGAATCCGGAAGTCGAGTTCTGCTTAACCTCTTTGATCTTGCCTTCGACGCGCTTGATGCCGAAGCCCTCGGAAAATCTGCGCAGAAACTTCGAGTATTGGCCGGCGTCGAAGTGGTAGGCAAAATTGACGTCCACTTGTTGTGAGAGCGCGAATTTGTCGGCCTTGGCCGCCTGCAGCTCGAAGCAGTATTCGCCGAGCTCGGATTGCACACCGAGTTCCAGGCTGCGCAACCAGAAGTTGTGGAACTCGCACATCCAGGTCGGTTGACCATTCCTGCCGAAAGAGTGGATGTAGCGAGCGCCCTTGAGACCCCAGTTCTCGAAAGAGATGCCGAGCTTGAAGGTGGCGGCGGTCGCACGCATGAACTCCTGCTCGTCGATTTGCAGAAGCTTGTGAAACACCCGGATAGGCGGGATGGTCGCCTCGCCAACGCCGATCGTTCCGATCTCGTCGGATTCAATCAGCGTGATGTCGAGTATCTTGCCGAGCTGATGCGATAACGCGGCTGCCGCCAGCCAGCCAGCCGTGCCACCGCCGGCAATCACCACTCTCTTCATTTCACGTGTTTCCAAAATCGACTCCAATTTCTCTGGCGCGGCGATACTGCGGCGCGCGAGCTGCCTTCAACGATTTAATTTGTTTATCAGCATCGCGCGGACGAAGCGGGCCTGGTCATCCGTGATCGGACCGAGGAGTCCGCGCGCCGCCTCAGGCATGTGTTCGCCCGCAAGGGCTGCGGGACCGAATACGTAGTAGTTGAACACCTGCTGCCACGCGCGCTTCTCGTGCTCGGGCCGATCGCGCAGAGTCCAGATTGCGTGATATAGCGCATTCATCGGTGTCGGAATGAATGCGGGGAGCGTGCTCCACCAGTAATTCACGAGCGTGTTGAACGCACTGAGACCCTGCACGTGGTGCCACCACATGCTGGGAATGAATACCGCGTCGCCCGGCTCGACCTCCGCCACCTGACCGGCTTCGAGCGCAGCGCGAAAACGCGGAAACTTCTCGAAGTCGGGGGCCGCGAAATCAACGAGGCTGATCGCCTGACCACCCGGAGTTGGCTCGAACGGACCCGGGTACAGATTGAATATCTGCTCCGGCGGAAACAAGGTGAACCGGCGCCTGCCCACGACACAACATGCAATATTGTTAGGCGCGTCGTAGTGGCATGAGGCAATCGTACGATTGCCGATCCAGATTGCGGGCGGCGGATCGATGCCGTGAGCGGCAAAGCCGAGATCATTGTCGCGGCGGAATCCGGGCAGGCAGCCGTCGATGATGGTCGAGCCGATGTACATCGTCGGCGGAAGTTCGTCATGTATATGCGTCTGGATGCGATTGAGCACCTCGTCCATCTGCGCGCGCTGACTGACGAAATTGAGCTGCGTGATGTCTTCGTTATAGAAGAGTCTCCCGCCGATCTCCGGCCCGCCAATCGACGCACTGATCGTCTTGCCGTTGTAGAAAGATCGGATGTAGTCCATCGCCGCCTGGTCGGAACGCAGGCCCGCACGCGTAATGCCCCATTCGGACACCAGGCCCTTGAGTACGCAAGGCTCGGCGGAGGCAAGGAGTTCATCGAGTGGCAGCCGGTCGGGACGGCAGCCAGTGAGTTCACGCATGCGTCGAGAGATTGGCGGCATATTTCCGGTGTCGGACGTCGGCGTCGAGGCGGATTCAGCGCGGATTCGCTGCAGGCGATCTTCGCATCGATCCAGTCTCGGGACCACCCGCGCACCACCGACGCCCGCCGGCATGCGCCTCCGGCTGATCGATGGTGACCCGAACGCCGGCGTCCGCTTGGATTCGGGCGATTCAATCGGAGCTCGAGAAGGCGGACCAACCGCCGTGGCAGGAAGGCCGGCAAAGAAAAAGCCCCCGCCACTTTCGTGACGGGGGCTTCTTTGTTAGGACCCTGGCAGTGACCTACTCTCGCATGGCAGCTGCCACACTATCATCGGCGCGGAGCGTTTTCACTTCCGAGTTCGAAATGGGATCGGGTGGTTCCCGCTCGCTATAGCCGCCAGGGAATTCTGT
>DASYKM010000007.1:0-17112 GCA_035995425.1 Steroidobacteraceae bacterium | reverse complement strand
CGCTGGTAGAACGCCTTGGTGCCCGTGATGCGGCTCGGGACGATCTTGCCGGTCTCGGTGATGTACTGCTTCAACGTGCCCAGATCCTTGTAGTCGATCTGCTTCACGCCTTCGGCGGTGAAACGGCAGAACTTGCGACGGCGCGAGAACGAGCGGTTGCCACCGCCGCCACCTGCACCACCACCACCTGGACCACTACGACGCGGTTTATCGTCTTTCATCAGCCGGGTACTCCCATGTCATCGTCGTCGCTGCCAAACGGCGAGTCGTCACGACGGTCGCGGCGCGGGCCGCCTTCTTTCTCTTCCTGCGCGGCCTTCGCCATCGGCGATGGCTCGATCACGGCTTCGTCCATGTTCACGACGAGGTGACGGAGCACCGCATCGGAGAAACGGAATGCGCCGGTGAGCTCGGTCAGGGTGTTCTGATCACACTCCACATTGAGCAGCACGTAGTGGGCTTTGTGGACCTTCGAGATCGGGAAGGTCAGCTGGCGCCGGCCCCAGTCTTCGAAGCGATGCACGGCGCCGCCGCCGGTGGAGATCATTCCACGGTAGCGCTCGACCATGGCCGGGACTTGTTCGCTCTGGTCCGGATGGACCAGGAACACGATTTCGTAATGCCTCAATGTAGTCTCCTTAAGGATGTTAGCCACCCGCCTGAGGTTGACGGTGTGGCAAGGAGAACCGGCTGCAGCCTTTGCAGGCATCACCCGGCTCAAAACGGGCGCGAAGAATACTCAAGCCCGATGCCAATGACAAGGACGACAGCGGCCGGATTGCGGCAGCCACCGCATGTTTTTCAAGTACTTAAGTCGTCAACGACTCTTCTTTCCCGTCAGGCGCTGACGCAGAGCCTCGTACAGCAGCATTCCCGAGGCCACCGACACGTTCAGGCTCTCGACGGCGCCTTGCTGGGGCAGCCGGACCGTCAGGTCGCAGGTCTCCCGGGTCAATTGCCTCAAGCCCGAACCTTCGGCGCCCATGACCAGCGCAATCGGTCCGCTCAGATCGGTTTCATGCGCAAGTTTCGGAGCCTCGGCATCCGCACCCACGATCCAGAGTCCGGCATCTTTGAGGAGTCGCAGCGTCCGGGCGAGGTTGGTGACCACGGCGATCGGCGTGGTTTCGGCGGCACCGGCGGCCACCTTGCGCACCGTGGGCGTCACCTGCACGGCGCGATCTTTCGGAATCACCACGGCCAGCGCTCCGCACGCGTCCGCCGTGCGCAAACAGGCGCCGAGGTTGTGTGGATCCTGGACGCCATCGAGCACCAGCACGAACGGCGGTTGGCCATCGGCCGCTTCGAGGCGCTTTGCGATAGCCTCGATCAACTCCTCTTCGCGCCACATCGCCAGCGGCAATACCTCGACATACACGCCCTGGTGCACGGCATCGCCGAACATCGTCTTGAAGGCAGCCGGTGGCGCGCGCTTCACGGCGATGCCCGCCTTCTGCGCCAAGGCCTGGATCTCCACCACGCGCGGATCGCCGCGCTGCTCGGCGATGGTCACCGCGGTGACACGCTCGACATGTCGCGTGAGCAACGCCCGCACCGCGTGCAGGCCATAAACCTTTTCGCTCACGACCTGCCCTTGCTCCGCGGCTTCGACGAACGGTGCGGCGATTTCTGCATCCCGACACGCCCGGGCTCTTCGATCGTGACCAGCGACAGATCGACCAGCCCTTCGATGGGGTTCACGCTGGTGACGATGACGTGCACGCGGGCGCCGAGCGACAGTCGTCGTTTGCTGGTCCTTCCCACCCAGGCGCGACCGCCCTGCTCCATGACGTATTCGTCGTCGCGCAGGTTGTCGATGTGCAGCAGACCGTCGGTGCCGATGGCCGTGAGCTGGACGAAGGCGCCGAATTCCACGACGGTGGTGATGAGCCCTTCGAAGGTCTGGCCAATGCGATCGCGGAGGTAGACGCACTTGAGCCACGCGTTGACGTAGCGATCCGACTCATCGGCGCGTTTCTCGAGCAGCGTCAGCTCAGTGCCTGCCAGCGCGAGTTGCCCGCCGTCGGAACGCATGCCGAAGGGATCGGTATCGGAGAGCAGCGCGCGCAGGCAGCGATGCACGATGAGATCCGGGTAGCGGCGAATCGGCGAGGTGAAGTGTGCGTAGTGCTTCAGCGCGAGGCCGAAGTGACCGATGTTCACCGGCTGGTACACCGCCTGCATCATCGAGCGAACGATGAGTGACTCGATGAAGGGACGCTGTTCGTCGTTGCCCAGGCGGTCGGTGATGGCACGGAAATCCCGCGGGCTCACCTCCTCGGGAAAATCCGCGGCGATGCCGAGCGCATTCAGCGTCTCGATCAGCACCTTCATCTTTCGCTCTTCGGGCTTGCCATGCACACGGTACAACGTGCCGATGTGCCGCGACTCGAGCTCGCGCGCCACGGCCACGTTGGCGAGGATCATGCATTCCTCGATCAGCTTGTGCGCCTCATTGCGTTGATAGAGGTACACGCGCTGGATGCGGCCGGCCGGGTCGATGTCGAATTCCGCTTCGGCGGCATCGAACTCGAGCGCGCCGCGCTTGTGGCGCGCCTTGAGCAGCGCGTGATACACGTCAACGAGCGGCAGTAGTTTGTCGGTGAGGCCGCCGAGCTCGGCGCGCGCTTCGGGCCTGCCCTCGATGAGCGCTTCAAACGCCTTCGTGTAGGTGAGCCTTGCGGCCGAGCGCATCACGGCCGGATAGAACGTGGCTTCCATGAGCACGCCGGTCTTCGAGACGATCATGTCGGCCGCGAAACACAAACGGTCGACCTTCGGCTGCAGCGAGCACAACACGTTCGACATGGCGAACGGCAACATGGGGATGACGCGCGTCGGGAAATACACGCTGGTGCCGCGTTCGCGAGCGCAGGCGTCGAGCGCGGTGCCGCGCCGCACGTAGTAGCTGACATCGGCGATCGCCACGATGAGCCGGAAGCCCTTGGCGTGCGGCTCGCAATACACGGCGTCGTCGAAGTCCTTGGCGTCGTCGCCGTCGATCGTCACGAGCGGCAACCCGCGCAGGTCCACGCGCCGCGCCGATTCGGCCGGATCGACCTCCTTGCCATAGCTTTCCGCCTCGCGAATCGCTTCCGGCGAAAACTCCTGCGGCAGATCGAAGCGCGCGATGGCCGCTTCGCAGGCGAGCTCGACCGGCTTGTCCGGATCGAGGCGCTTCACGATTCGCGCCTGCGGTGTCGCACCCGAACCCGCGTAACGCGTCATTGCGGCAATGACCCAGTCACCGTGACGGGCGCCGTTCAATTCTTCTGGTGGCACCATGCAACGCATGCCGATGCGCCGATCGGCGGATGTGACGAAGGCCATACGCCCATGGACTTCGAGCGTTCCGACAAATGCCTTGGTGGCGTGTTCGAGAATTTTTTCGAGGCGCCCCGAGTAGCGGCCGTCGCGGCCGCGCTCGACCGACACGCGCACGCGATCGCCGTGCATCACGCCCGCCATTTGCGGCGGTGGCAGGAATACGGATTCTTCGATCCCTTCGACGCGCACGAAGCCGAAGCCGGCACGGTTTGCGCTCACGACGCCTTCGGCGACGCGCCCATGCGTGGCGGAGGTCTGCGCGACCGGGGACTGGTTCGAAGGGGGACCCGAGCGGCGCGAGCCTTGTTTCTGTTGCCGGGAGTTTTCAGGGCGCCCGCGCGATTTGTCGTTACGACGTTTCAATGATTCTTTTCCATTTGAGATGAGGCGGCCTTGCTTGATGCGGCCGTCCTTGATTGACAGCTTACAAAGTGGTGCGTACCTTTCGCCGCTCTTCGCACCCTGCCCGGGTGGCGGAATTGGTAGACGCACTAGTTTCAGGTACTAGCGAGTAACATCGTGGAGGTTCGAGTCCTCTCCCGGGCACCAGTAATTTCAATGAATTACAGGACTTTCCTGCGGACCTTCACGGCCCGCGGAAGGTCAACGCCGGCGCGGATTCTACGCACACTTTGCCCGGGCCGCGCCGACGGCGAAGCTGCCGGTCGCGTCCGCGGCATTGCGGGCGCCCTCCCGCACCCCGCTCGCATTTTCGGCCTGCCTCTTTTTGCTAGCTCTTTCGGGCGCGAGTTCGCCGGCGACCACTCGTTCGCGCCGGCACCTTTCCGCCAGCGCGCCGCGCTTCCGACAGACCGATTGCAATGGCCTGTTTGCGGCTCGTCACCTTCTTGCCCGAGCTGCCACTGCGCAGCGTGCCGGCTTTGCGCTCATGCATCGCGCGTTTCACTTTCGTCTGGGCTTTCTTTCCATATCTGCTGGCCATGTCGGCTCCTTGCGTGCTCGTCACGCCGCCACCATGCGCGCTCGCCGACGTCGCTCGCTGTAGGCTCTTGGCGAAGTGCGTTGCCGGAGGACGCCGTCGCTCCTTGCGCGGACCGCGCTGACGACGCGAAGCGACTTACAATCGCGCGCCGCTCATGCCACCTCGGCGACGGAGTCTTTCATGTCGAACCGCTTCATGACCCTCACGCGTACCGCGCGTCGCGCACGACTCGCCTTGGCCGCATCGACATTGGCCGCATCGATGATGCTGGCCACGCTGCTGCCCGCGCCGTGCTTCGCGGATGCACCCGCCAGTCCCGACGCGCGCGACGTTGCGCTGATCGCGCGCATGACGCTCGCCGAGAAGGTCAATCAGCTCATGCTGCTCAGCAAGGGAACCATGACCGGCCCGGACTCCGCCGGCCGGCCTAACAAGTCCGCCGAAGAGCTGGCGCGCGAAGGCGTGGGCTTCCAGATGTCGGCGTTCGAGTGGTCTTCGGCCGACGTCAATCGAATCCAGCGCATCGCGGTCAAGGAATCGCGCCTCGGCATTCCGGTGGTGTTCGCCACCGACATCATCCATGGCTACTGGACCGTATTTCCGGTGCCGCTCGGGCTCGCCGCGACTTTCGACGCCGCCGATGCGCGCGTGGTCGCCGGCATCTCGGGCCTCGAAGGTTATTCGCATGGGCAGCGCTGGACGTTCGCACCGATGGTCGATCATCCCGCCGATCCGCGCTGGGGACGCGTGGTCGAGACCTTCGGCGAGTCGCCGCTCGTGAGCAGCGACTATGCGGTTGCGACCATTCGCGGATTTCATACCTCGCTCGCGAATCTGCCGGGGCATCCGGCGCCCGTGGATTTCGGAGTCGCGAGCTGTCTCAAACACTATCTGGGCTATGGCGGCGTGCGCGGCGGCAAGGACTATGCGTACGTCGACGCCAGCGAGCGAACCTTGCGCGAATTCCACCTGCCACCGTACGCGGCGGGTATCGCAGCCGGCGCACCGACCGTCATGCCCGCGTTCACCACCGGCTCGGACGGCGTGCCCATGTCTGCCAACCGGCACTGGCTGCGGGACGTCCTGCGCGGCGAGCTTGGATTCGACGGCTTGCTGGTCTCCGACTACGCCGCCATCACCGAGATGCGCAACCATGGCACCGCCGCCGATGACCTCGATGCCGCGGTGCAGGCCTTGCGCAATGGAACCATGAGTGTCGACATGGAGGACGGCGTGTACTACGCGCAACTCGCACGCGCAGTTTCGACGGGACGACTGCGCGTCGAGGAGATCGATCGCGAAGTTCTCAGGGTCCTCGCGTTCAAGCGAAAACTCGGCCTGTTCGAGACACCCTATGTTCCCGAAGACCTCGAGAAGCGCGTGCGTCTGTCGGCTGAACATCGCGCCGCGGCGCGCGGGATCGCGCGCAAGTCCATCGTGCTCTTGAAGAACGACACCGGTCTGCTGCCGTTGAAGGCGAAACGAATCCTCGTGACGGGGCCGCTCGCCGACGCGCAGAACGATCTGCTCGGGCCCTGGCACGCACGCGGCAATCCCAAGGACGTGGTGAGCGTGCTGCAGGGAATTCGCGAGCGCGCCACGTCCGGCAACGCCGCAATCGTCACTTACGCCGAAGGCGTTGGCCTCGATGTCAATGGCAATTCGGCGGATGGCGATGAGGCCCGCATCAAAGCCGCGGTGGCGAGCGCGCGCGACAGCGATGTCATCGTCGCCGTGGTCGGCGAGCGTGAGTCGATGAGCGGCGAAGCCAAGAATCGTGCCCACCTCGACCTGCCCGGCAAACAACAGGCGCTGGTCGATGCCTTGCTGGGTACCGGCAAGCCGGTGGTGGTGATTCTTCTCACCGGCCGCGCGCTCGCGGTACCGTCGCTGGTCGAAAAGTCAGGCGCACTGGTGCACGCATTCTTTCCCGGCGTCGAGGGCGGCCACGCGCTCGCCGACGTACTGTTCGGTGACTACAACCCCGGCGGCAAGGAACCAGTCACCTGGCCGCGCAGCGTGGGTCAGCTGCCCATCCACCACTACGACCCGCCGAGTGGCCGGCCTAACATCCCGGAGCGCGGCGACTACAAGGCGCACTGGCTCGACGAGTCCGACTCACCGTTGTTTCCATTCGGCTTCGGCTTGAGTTACAGCAGTTTCACGCTGACGTCGCTCGAGTTGCCGGAGCGCGTCGGGCGCGGCGGCACGCTGAAGGTCCGCGTGCGCCTCACCAACACCTCAGCGCGCGAGGGCGACGAAGTGCCGCAACTCTACATCCGGCCGCGCGTCGCCAGCACCGCGACCGGCAAACGGCTGCAGGCCTATCGACGCATTCACCTCGCCGGCGGCCAATCGCAGGTCGTCGAGTTCATGTTGCCCGCGGCGAACATGGCGGTGCTCGACGCGCAGAATCGCTGGACGCTCGAACCGGGCGTCTTCGAAGTGCTGGTGGGCACGAGCTCGAGCGACGGTCTTGCCGGCACGTTCGCAGTCACCTACTGAACCTGCATGCTGCGCCGCGCATGCGCGACTATGGTCTAAGACGCCTAACAAGTTGCGCCGTGTACGACAACACCACGCCCGATCGGCGTGTAAGTCCTACATGACGAAACCGTAACCATTGAGATTCCCTGCTCACGGAGTGTGAGAATCGCGGCCTGGGACGCGTGTCGGCGATGCACAACGCCCGCATGCACACGACGGTTACGAGAGGGATTTCCATGTCACATTTTCCCCGTTCAATCTTGGGAGCGGCGATCGCCGCCGTTCTCGCCAGCCCCGGCATCGTCTGGGCGCAATCCGCCGACGCAACTTTGCGCGGCAAAGCACCCGCCGACAGCGATGTCACCGCAAAGAACGTAGCAACCGGCGCATCGCGGCGCACGCACACGGGAAGCGACGGCAGCTACACGCTCACCGGCCTCCCGCCCGGCACCTACCGCGTCGACGCCGGCCCGGGCACGGAAACGGTCGTCACAATTTCGGTCGCATCCACCGCGACCCTGGATCTCACCGCTGGCAGCGGGGCAGCCGAAGCGCCCGAAGCTCCCATGCAGGAGGTGACGGTCACCGGCCGGCGCCTCAATGAAGTCAGAACCTCGGAGATCGGTGCCACTGTTTCGCAGGACCAGATCGTCAATGTGCCGCAGATGACGCGCAACTTTCTCGAGTTCGCCGACACCATCCCCGGCGTCGTCTTCGAAGTCGATGCGAAGGGAATCACCCAGATCCACGGCGGCGCCCAGAACGATAATGGCGTCAATGTCTACATCGACGGCGTCGGCCAGAAGGGTTACGTGCGCTCCGGCGTCAGCGGCCAGGCCGGCGACACCCAGGGCAATCCGTTCCCGCAGCTCGCCATCGGCGAATACAAGGTCATCACTTCTAACTACAAGGCGGAGTACGACCAGCTCTCGAGCGCCGCCATCACCGCGCTGACGCGCTCCGGCACCAACAGCTTCGAAGGCCAGGCATTCGGCACCTATTCACAGGACAGCTGGCGGGCGAAGACCCCGGGTGAGCTTGCCAACGGAACCAAGACACAGTCGGAGACCAAGGAATACGGTCTTGCCTTCGGCGGACCGCTCATGCAGGACAAGATGCACTTCTTCTTCACCTATGAAGCGAAGCGCTATCAAACCCCGACCACCGTGGTAGCCGACGGACAAGTGCCGGATAACGTCGTCGCTGCGTTGCCGTCCGATGCCGCCGCGCAGCTTGGGCCATCTGTCATCGGCTTCGATGAAGACCTGTTCTTCGCGAAACTCGACTTCGAACCCAACGACGTCGATCGCTTCGAATTGACGGCCAAGGTTCGCGACGAAACGGCGGCGGGCACCCAGACGGGCACGGCGGTGGCGGCGTCCGCCGCGATCGACTCCGACAACAACGACAAACGCTTTGAGCTGTCCTGGAAGCACGGGGCCGATCGCTGGTTCAACGAGCTGCAGCTCACCTACGAAGACGCGTTCTTCGTACCGCACATCAACAATTCCGGCCAGAACGGGGCCGTTTACACATGGTTGAACGGTAACGACGTCAACATCCTCGCCGTCGACGGCAGCGATCCGCGCGCCGGCCAGAACAAGGGCCAGAAAGGCTGGGCCATCGCCGACAACATCACCTTCACGGACATCAAGTGGTTTGGCGGCGATCACACCATCAAAACCGGCATCAAGTACAAGGATGTCGACCTGACCGCCGCCGACTCGATCCCCGGGAATCCGGTGTTCTACTACAACACCACGACGGCGGGCGCCGCCACCATTCCATGGAAGGCCGTGTTCGCGTTACCGCTCGTGGGCTTCGATTCGCAGGTCACGTCCAACGACAAGCAGCTCGGCCTCTTCGCGCAGGACGACTGGACGGTGAACGACCATCTCACGCTGAATCTCGGGCTGCGATGGGACATCGAGAAGAATCCGTCCTATCTAGATTTCAAGACACCGCAGTTCCTGCTCGATGCTTTCAACACAGAGATTTCCCCGGGCCTCACTTATGGCGAGTCGCTGGGCTTGTCCACCGACCCGAACGTGCGGCTCGACATCAACGACTACATCAGCACCGGCAACAACCGGAAGGCATACGACGGAGAGTTTCAGCCGCGCTTCGGATTTGCCTATGACCTCGGCGCCGATCAGCAGCACGTGATCTTCGGCGGCGCGGGCCGCGCCTACGACCGCACGCTGTTCGACTACCTGCAGCTCGAGCAAACGAAGTTCGCGCTCGCGACTTCCGAGCTCCGCATCAACACTCCGGACCATCCCTGCACACCGAGCGCCTCTTGCATCACCTGGAACCCGGCTTTCGCGAGCGATCCGAATGCGCTGCCGGCGCTGCTCAACGGCCAGGCCGGCGAAGTCAACCTCATCAACAACGATCTGAAGGTGCCCTACTCCGATCAGATCAGCCTCGGCATGCGCAATCGCCTCGGCGACTGGAATACCAGCGCGTCGATCTCGCGCATCATCAGCAAGAATGGCTTCGTCTTCACGCTCGGCAACCGCTATCCCAACGGCGACTTCTGGCAGGGGCGATCACAACCCTGGGGCTCCTCGCCGCCCGGACTCGCCGGCGTGCTGCTCGTCGGCAGCAACGGCATCGAAACACGGAGCACGCAGGTGCTGCTGTCGGTGGAAAAACCGTTCACCCAGGAATCGCATTGGGGCACGACGCTGGCGTACACCTTCACGAACGCCAAGCAGAATCGCGACATCAACGAGCACTACGCCTTCGATGTCTCGTCGATCAACCTGTATCCGTTCATCCTCTCGAACGCCGCCGCGAAGCACCGTGTGGTCGCCACCGGCACGTACTCCGCGCCCTGGGGCTTGATGGTCGCGGGAAAGCTGACCTGGTCGACGCCGATCCCGCACACCGTGGCCTCCTGTTTGGAAGCTCCGGCAACCTTTCCGACCGGCGCAGCCTGCACAGCGGCTGCGTACGTGCCCGACGGCAATGGGTATCGGGCACTCGATCTGCAGGTGACCAAGAACTTCGAGCTCGGCGACTTGGGCTCGATGTACCTGCGCATCGACGCGCTCAATGTGACCAACGCGCGCAACCTCGTCGATACCTCCGACGTGCATTCAGACGATGGCTTGGTCATCAGTGGGCGCTTCAATCCCGACGGCAACATCACTGGCTTCCCGCGCACGATCCGCATGTCGTTCGGTGTGAAGTTCTGACGCTGGAGAAGCCTTGCTGTTAGACCGTGCGAACGGTGCCACAATGGGCGCCGTGGACGCACGACTCAGAAAGATCGTCATCGTGGGTGGCGGCACCGCCGGATGGATGGCGGCCGCCGGGCTCGCGCATGCGCTCAAGGGCAGCGGTTGTGCCATCGAGCTCATCGAGTCCGACGACATCGGCACCGTGGGCGTGGGCGAAGCCACGGTGCCCCATCTGCGCACGTTCAACAACGCGCTGCAGATCGACGAGGTCGACTTCGTGCGCGCGGTGCGCGGCACCTTCAAGCTCGGTATCCAGTTCGTCGACTGGGGCAAAGCCGGCGATACCTACATCCACGGCTTCGGGACCATCGGGCACGACTATCGCGCGCTGCCCTTCCACCAGTACTGGCTCAAGCTGCACCTGCAGGGCAAGGCGCGGGACCTCGGCGCCTATTCGATCAACACTGCCGCAGCCCCGCTCGGCAAGTTCATGTCCGGCGCGACCGATGTGCCAGCCAGTTCGCCGCTGGCCAGTGTCGCCTACGCCTATCACTTCGATGCCGGGCTGTACGCCAACTACCTGCGCCGCTATGCCGAAGCCCGCGGGGTCACGCGCACCGAGGGTGAGGTCGTCGACGTCACGCTGCGCGGCGATGACGGGTTCATCGAATCCGTCACGCTGAAGAGCGGCGCGCGTCTCGCCGCCGACCTCTTTCTCGACTGTTCGGGATTTCGCGGTCTGTTGATCGAACAGGCGCTGCACACGGGTTACGAAAGCTGGACTCAATGGCTGCCCTGCGATCGCGCCGTTGCACAGCCCTGCGAGAAGACCGGCCCCGCGACTCCGTACACGCGCTCGACCGCGCGCGCCGCCGGCTGGCAATGGCGCATTCCGCTGCAACATCGCACCGGCAACGGCTATGTATATTCGAGCGCGCACGTGAGCGATGAGCAAGCCGCCGCGACCTTGTCAGGCAATCTCGACGGAAGATCGCTCGCCGACCCGAGGGTGCTCAAGTTCAACACCGGCCGGCGCCGGAAACTGTGGAGCAGGAACTGCGTCGCCATCGGGCTCGCCAGCGGATTCCTCGAACCGCTCGAGTCGACCAGCATCTACCTGATCCAGTCCGGCATCGCGCGCCTGATCAATCTACTGCCCGACCGGCACATGAACGCGGTCCTGCAGGACCGCTACAACGCGCAGGGCACGTTCGAGATCGAAAAGATCCGCGACTTCCTGATCCTGCACTACTGCGCGACGCAGCGCCGCGAGAACGAATTCTGGCGCTACTGCGGCAACATGCAGATTCCGCCGACGCTCGCCGACAACATCCGGCTGTTCCGCGACAGCGGGCGGTTCTATCGCGACAGCGATGAGATGTTCGCCCAGACCAGCTGGGTGCAGGTCATGGTGGGGCAACACATCGTGCCCGAGCGCTATCACCCGATGGTCGACCTGGTGCCCGATGCCGAGCTCGGGCAGTTGGTCGAAGGCGTTCGCGGCGTCATCTCGAGCTGCGTCGCCGCGATGCCCGAGCACGAGCAGTTCATCGCCCGCTATTGCAAGGCACCGGCCGCGGCATGAGGCGCTCTTTCACCATTGCAGCCTGCGCGCTGCTCATCGTCGCCTGTCAGCCGCCCGCGAAACGGGCCGCACCGGATCCGGTGCGCATCGTGCGGCCCGTGCCGCAACGACAACTCGATCCGCTCTTCGATGACATCGAAAAGCGCACCTTCAATTTTTTCTGGGAGACCACCGAAGGCGCGACCGGCCTCGTTCCCGATCGCTGGCCCGGCGCGCCGTTCGCCAGCATCGCCGCGACAGGCTTCGCGCTCAACGCCTACGCCATCGGCGTGGAGCGCGGCTACGTCACGCGCGCCAAGGCGCGCTCACGCGTACTCACCACGCTGCGATTTCTGCACGACGCACCACAGGGCGCCGACCCCGCCAACAGCGCCGGCTACCAGGGGTTCTTCTATCACTTCCTGAACTTCGGCAGCGGCAAGCGCTATGGCAACTCGGAGCTGTCCACGGTCGACACGGCGCTGCTCATGGCTGGCGTGTTGTTCGTCGGCGGATATTTCGACCAGCAGCATCCCGAGGAAGTCGAGATCCGCAAGCTTGCCGATGAGCTCTATCGACGCGTGAACTGGCCCTGGTCCATCGAGCACATGCCCGATATCCGCATGGCGTGGAGCCCCGAGGGTCAGTTCCAGACCCACGACTGGCGGGGCTACAACGAAGCCATGCTGGTCTACATCCTCGCGCTCGGCTCACCCACCTTTCCGGCCGCGCGCCAGACCTGGCTCGCCTGGACCTCGGACTACTACCGCAGCTGGGGCACGCTCGAGGGCCAGACGCACCTCACGTTCGGTCCCATGTTCGGTCACCAGTTCAGCGCCGTATGGATCGACTTTCGCGGCATAAAAGATGAGTTCATGTGGCCGCTCGGCATGGACTACTTTGAAAACAGCCGGCGCGGCGTGTTGTCGCAGCGTGCCTATGCCATCCGCAACCCGCTCGACTGGCGCGGCTACGGTCCTAACATCTGGGGCCTCACCGCCTCCGACGGCCCCGGCGACTTCGAGCTGCCCTACCTCGGCACGACCCGCAAGTTCCGTTCGTATTCCGCGCGCGGCGTGGGCTTGCCACACAAGATCGACGAAAACTTCGACGACGGCACGATCGCGCCCACCGCGGTGATCGGCTCGCTGCCCTTCGCCGAGGAAATCGTGGTGCCGGCGACCAAGGAAATGCACAAGCGCTACGGCCAGTACATCTATGGAAAGTATGGCTTCGTCGATGCGTTCAATCCGTCGTTCGACTACGACGTGCCGCTCAAGCGCGGCCGGCGCATACGCGGCATCGGCTGGGTAGATAGCGACTACCTGGGCATCGACCAGGGCGCCATCATCTCGATGATCGAGAACCAGCGCAGCGAGCTCATGTGGCGCGTCATGAAACGCGATCCGCACATCCGGCGCGGACTCGAACGCGCCGGCTTCGAGGGCGGCTGGCTCAGCGAAGGCCCGCCGATCAGCCCGCCTTGAGCTGAAGCTCGGGCTCGCGACCGGCGACCGACTCGAGTGTGTCGAGGAAGCTCGTGTGCCAGGCGGTGATGGAATTGGTTCGCAGCACGTCGAGCATGGCCTGGTGGCGTTCGCGCCGCTCGGCGAGCGGCATGTTGAACGCCTGCTGGATCGCGTGCGCCATGCCGCGCGCGTCGTAGGGATTCACCATCAGCGCGGTAGTGAGCTCACGCGCCGCACCGGCCAGCGTCGAGAGGATCAGCACACCCGGATCGGCCGGGTCCTGAGCCGCCACGAATTCCTTGGCGACCAGGTTCATGCCGTCGCGCACCGGCGTGACGATGCCGATCAGCGCCGAGCGCATGAAGCCCATGAGCACGTCGTGCGGGAAGTTGCGATTGAGGTAGCGGATCGGCGTCCAGTCGGTGTCGGCGAACCGTCCGTTGGTGCGGCCGGTGGTCTGCTCGAGGTCACGGCGGATCTCCGCATACGCGCGCACGTCGGAACGCGACAGCGGCGCGATCTGCAGGAACGACACGCGATTCTGGTTCTCCGGATGCGTCTCGAGGAATTTCTCGTACGCCTTGAAGCGCTCCACCAGCCCCTTGCTGTAGTCGAGCCGGTCGACGCCGATCATGAGCCTGCGGCCCAACATTCCGGCGATCATGCGTTTGACGGCGTCGGTGGTCAGCGATTCCACCGCCTCGCGCTGCACGACGTCCACATCGACGCCGATCGGGAACACGCCGGTGATCACGCGCCGGCCGCCGAGAGTCACGGTGTGGTCGGATGACAGCGCCTGCGGACCCCAGACGTAGGCGACCGCCGAGCGGAACGCGTCGCGGTCGGTCTCGGTCTGGAAGCCGAGCACGTCATAGGCCAGCATCGATTGCAGCAGCTCGCCGTACACCGGCAGCACGCGCAGCACTTCGATGTTCGGAAACGGAATGTGCAGGAACAACCCCATGGGTTGCGTGGCGCCCGCCTCGCGCAGCTTCTGCGCCAGCGGAAACAGGTGGTAGTCATGCACCCAGATGAGATCGTCGGGCTCGAGCAGCGGCGTGAGCAGGCGGGCATAGCGCTGGTTCATGCGCTGATACGCCTCGTACTGCGTGTCGCTGTAGCGGAAGCCGTCGACGAAATAGTGAAACAGCGGCCAGAGCGTGCCGTTGCAGAAGCCGAGGTAGAAATCCTTGTACTCGCCCTGGTCGAAATCGATCGAAGCGTAGGTGACGTCGTCCTTGCGCACCACGGATGGATCGGTCGAAGCGGTCTCGGCAACCTCGCCGTCCCAGCCGAACCACATGCCGCGGCGCGCCTGCATGGCGGCTAACAAACCGACGGCGAGACCTCCCGGCGCGGCACCGCGTTTCGGAACGGAGATGCGATTGGATACTGCCACGAGTCGGCTCATACGATTTCCTCCCAGCTGCGCGACAGTCGCAATGCACTGCCGATGATCCCGACCATGCTGTAGGTCTGCGGAAAGTTTCCCCACAACTCGCCGGTTGCGGGCTGGATGTCCTCGGACAGCAGGCCGAGCGGATTGCGCAGTTCCAGCAGCCGCGAGAACCGCTCGCGTGCTTCATCCTTGCGGCCCGCCGCCGCCAGCGCGTTGACGTACCAGAACGCGCAGACAGTAAAGGCGTTCTCCGGCGTGCCGAAATCGTCGGCGTGCTTGTAACGGAACAGCAGGTCGCCGACGCGCAGCTCCTCTTCGATACGCTCCAGCGTCTTGAGAAAGCGCACATCGGTCGCCGGCAGGAGCCCCAGTTCCGGCAACAAGAGCGCGGTGGCGTCGATGTCGCGGTTGCCGAACGCCGAGGTGAACGACTGACGCTCTTCGCTCCACGCGCCCTGCAGTATCTCTTCGCGCATGTAGGCGGCGGTGGCACTCCATTCGCGCGCCGCGCTCGCGTTGCCCACGCGCTGCGCAATGCGCGCCAGCCGGTCGCATCCGGCCCAGGAGATCGCCGCCGAAAATGTGTGCCGCTGCAACCGGCCGCGAAATTCCCACGGGCCGGCATCGGGTTCCTCGAAGGTCGCCACGGCGCGCTTGCCGAGCCGATACAGCCGCTCGAGCAACACCTGGTCACCCGAGCGCACCAGCCGGTCATCGAAGAACAGCTGCGTGGCCGCGAGGATCACCGAGCCGTACACATCGTGTTGCACCTGTACGGCGGCCAGATTGCCGAAGCGCACCGGCCCCATGCCGCGATACCCGGACAGGCTCAGCGCGGCTTTCTCCTGCGCGTGCGGGTCGCCGCTGATGCCATAGAGCGGCTGCAGCGTGTCGGCGGTCGACGAGGCGATGATGTGGTCGATGTAATGCAGGTACGCCTCCATGGTGCGCGTCGCGCCGAGGCGGTTGAGCGTCTGCACCACGAAATAGCTGTCGCGCAGCCAGCAATAGCGGTAGTCCCAGTTGCGCGTGCTGTGCGGCGCCTCTGGAATGGAGGTAGTTAGTGCGGCGAGCACCGCCCCGGTGTCCTCGTAGGTACACAGCTTGAGCGTGATGGCCGAGCGGATGACCGCTTCCTGCCAGTCCGCCGGCACCGCCAGCGTGCGCACCCACTCCTGCCAGTACGACAGAGTGGCGCCGAGGAACTCACGCGCCAGGGCCGCCGGCGATTCCTGCAGTGTCTCATCGGGCCCGATGACGAAATGCAAAGCCTGGTCGAGAACCATCGGCCGGCTCTCGAGCAGCAACGCCAGCGACGCGTCGGTGGTCATGCGGTAGTGCAGCTCATCGGCTGAGTAGCGGATGTGATGGCTGCCCGTGATCCCGGGCTCGCAGCGCTCACCGAATCCGGCGGTGGGACGCAGTCGCAGCCGCAGAGTCGGCCGGCCGGCGAGCGGCTCCACGGTGCGCACGAACATCATCGGCCTGAACACGCGCCCACGGCTGCGAAACCGCGGTGCGAAATCCACGATGCGAACGGCCCCGCCGTGCTTGTCGAAGAGTCGCGTCTCGATGATCGCGGAGTTGCGCAGGTAGTTCTGTTCGGAGCGCACGAAGTCGAGCAGGTCGACCGCGAACACGCCTTGCACGGAGTCACCGCCCTCTTTCTGCAACAGCGCCGAGAACACCGGATCACCGTCCGGGCGCGGCAGGCAGGCCCACACCATGCGCGCCCGCTCGTCGATGAGCGCGGCCACCTGGCAATTGCCGATGACACCGTAATTCACGCGTTCACCGGCCCTGCTGGGAGATTCGACCCGGCCAGATTCTCCAGCCATTGCCGCACCGCCGCCGGTCCGGGCAGCCACAAGTCGGACTTGACGCGCGATCCGACCGCGATGGCGAGGCCGTCGAATCGACGAACGGCGGCGAAGCCGCCGTAATCGGTCTGGTCGTCGCCGATGAAAATGGGTTGCCGGCCGCGGAACGGCTCTTCTTCCATGAACGCGCTCACGGCGCTGTCCTTGGTGTGCGCCGCAGGCTTTACTTCGAGCACCGCGTGACCGTCGAGCACCGTGAATCGCGGCACGAGCGGTGCCGCCAGCAGCGCCACTTCGGCGCGTAATTCGTGTTCGAGCTGTGGCGCCTTGAGGAAATGCAGCGCCAGGCCCGCGCCCTTGTCTTCGAACAGCAGTCCGGGATGACGGTCCGCCATGCGCTGCAGCCCTTCGCGCACTTCCGCCAATTGCTCGAGTGCGACTGGCGCGACGCGCAGCGCGCCACGGGCATCGCGGCGTTCGCAGCCGTGCATGCCGGCGAGCGGCAAGCCGGGTTCGTCGAAGAGCCGGTCGAGATCGGCGATGGTCCGGCCGCTCACGAGCGCCACGGCACCAGCCGCGGCCGCGCGCAGCCGCTCGATCAGCCGCCGCAGTTCCGGATCCACCGACACCGCACGCGGGTGGTCGGCGAGCTCCAGGAGGGTCCCATCGACATCGAGAAACAGACACCAGGCATTGGTGGGCAGCGGTACCGCATGTACGGCAGCCGCTTCACGCGGCGCGAGTTGCATCATCCGTGCAGTATATGAACGCGCGGGGCTCGGGGCCCGCTGAATTGCAGTAGTTAGTCGTGAGAATTTTCCCGCAAGGGGCGCGCGGCCACGATCGCCGTCGGACGCGTCCTACCCGGCGAGGATGCGACTCACCTCAGTCGAACGGATGTCGCAGCACGATCGT
>DASYKM010000006.1:0-16604 GCA_035995425.1 Steroidobacteraceae bacterium | reverse complement strand
ACTCCCCACTTTCCCCACCCGCACCCTGTCAGCCGCCGGCCTTCTTCACGTCGGTGAAGCCCAGTTTCTTGAGCTCCTCGACCAGCCGGTCGCGGTGGTCGCCCTGGATTTCGATGACGCCGTTCTTCACGGTGCCGCCGGTGCCGCACTTCTTCTTCAGGGCGCTGCAGATGTCTTCGAGTTGCGCCGTCGGCAGGGGTATGCCGTTGATGGCGCTCACACCCTTGCCGCCGCGATGCGCGGTTTCCTTCCAGATGCGGATGGCGGGTGGCTTGTCAGGCGCGCCGGACTTCATGACTTGGCTTCGGCAACCCGCGATGCGAGCGCCTCGAGAGTCTCCCATCGCTCCATGCGCGTGGCGATCAGCTTTGCCAGCTCGGTGGAGCGTTCGCGATCGAGGCGCATCTGCTCGGCGCCGACGCGGTGATAGTCGGGCTCGCACAGTTGCATCGCCAGGGCCTGTTGTTCGCCTTCGAGTTTTTCGATCTCGCCGGGCAGCGAGTCGAGCTCGCGCTGTTCCTTGAAACTGAGTTTGCGCTTCGGCGCGGGCGCTGCCGCCGGCGGTGCCGTCGAGCCCCCGCGATTCGATATCTGAATGCCACGCGGCAGCGATCGCTGGCGCAGCCAGTCGCTGTAGCCACCCACGTACTCGCCCCAGCGGCCGTTGCCTTCCGAGGCGATGGTCTGCGTGACCACGTTGTCGAGAAAGGCGCGATCGTGGCTGACCAGCAGCAGCGTGCCGGTGTAGTCGACCAGCATGGTCTCGAGCAGCTCGAGAGAATCGATGTCGAGATCGTTGGTGGGCTCGTCGAGCACCAGCATGTTGGCCGGGCGCGCGAACAGGCGCGCCAGCAGCAGGCGATTGCGCTCGCCACCCGACAGCATGCGGATGGGCGCATTGGAGCGGCGGCTGTCGAACAGAAAATCGTTGAGATAGCTGGTGATGTGTTTGCGGTTTTCGCCGATCTGCACCCAGTCGGAGCCGGGGCTCACGGTGTCGGCGAGAGTGCGCTCCGGATCGAGCTGGTCGCGCAACTGGTCGAAGTACGCCACCTGCAGGTTGGTGCCGCGGCGCACGCGTCCGGAGTCGGGCTCGAGCGTGCCGACGATCAGCTTGATCATGGTGGTCTTGCCGATGCCATTCGGACCTAACAAGCCGACGCGATCACCGCGCATCACGCGCAAGGATACGTCGTCGAGGATGCGCCGCCCGCCGAAGCTGATGCTCACGTTCTCCAGCTCGGCCACCAGCTTGCCGGAGCGCTCGCCGGTATCCACGGTGAGTCTCACCGAGCCGATGCGCTCGCGCCTGGCCGCCCGCTCTTCGCGCAGATGCTCGAGGCGCTTCACGCGGCCTTCGTTGCGCGTACGCCGTGCTTCCACGCCCTTGCGGATCCACACTTCTTCCTGCGCCCAGAACTTCTCGAAGCGCCGATGCGCGAGGTCTTCGGCGATGTTGAGTTGCGCCTTCTGTTCTTCGTACACGGTGTAGTTGCCAGGAAAACTGCGCAGGATGCCGCGATCGAGCTCGGCGATGCTGTTCACCACCTTGTCGAGGAAACGCCGGTCGTGCGTGATCACGATGCAGGTGACATTCCGCTGCAGCAGCTCTTCGAGGATCTCGATGCCGTCGACGTCCAGATGGTTGGTGGGCTCATCGAGCAGCAGCAGGTCCGGGGCGATCGCGAAGGCCAGCGCGAGCGCGGCGCGCTTGCGTTCACCGCCAGATACCGAAGCCGGTGAAGAATCCGGGTTCACCGAAAAGCGTTGCAGGAATTCGGTGAGCCGCGCCTCGCGCGCCCACAACTGGCGGTCATCGTGCATGTTGGCGAAATCGCCGCGCAGTACCAGCGATTCGCGCAGTGTTTCTGCGGATGGCAGCACCGGCTCCTGTTCGACGCTGGCTATGCTCAAGCCGGGCCGGCGCTGCACTTCACCGGCATCGAGCGGAATGGTGCCGAGCAGGGCGCCTAACAAGGAAGACTTTCCCGTGCCGTTGCGGCCGATGAGGCCAACGCGATCGCCGGCCTGGATGGCCAGCGAGGCGCGGTCGAGCAATGGAGTGAGGCCGAACGCGAGTTCCGCGTCCTTGAGAGCGATTAGAGTCACGGGTGCCCTTTACAAAGGATTGGCTAACTCTAGCCAGATCCATTCGGTGGCGTCCTTGACGTTCGCGCCGCGGCCACCCGTTGCCGGGTAATTGTTGTCGTTCACGATGACGACGTGTTTGCGGTCGAGCACCTGGATGGATTCGGTGGTGAGATAGGGAAAACGGAACGGCGCGCCCGGGAGGGCCGTGACCACGAGATTGCGCGAATTGCCGATGGCCAGCAGGTCGATGACCAGCTTCTTCTGCAAGGGCTTGCCGGGCAGCGCGTGATCCAGGTCGATGGAATACACGCGCTTGGCGCGCGCGGCATCGCCCTGCAAGTCGTCGCGCTCGATGACCACGAAGCGGTTGCCGTCGATCAACGACAGGTCGGTGACGGACACCGTGTCGGCGTCGAGCTCATATATAAGAGTGGGGGCCAGCCACTTTCCGGCCGACGTGTCATAGCGTTGCACGCGCAATGTTTTCGGCGCATCGCCCGTGACCGTACCTTCGAGGATGGAGACCAGCGTCTTGTTGTCGGCGGCCAGGTCCATGGCCTCGAGCCCGCGCGAATGCGGCAGCTTCGCGGTGTCGGCGTGCGCGATGACCAGCGGGTGATCCGCCGAGCGCACGTTGTCGGGCAGCTCCACCGGTGGGGCTAACAAATCTCCGTCCACGGAGAAGTGCATCAGCCACGGCCCGAACTCATCGCCGATCCAGAAACTTTCGTCGGGCATGGTGACCAGCGACTCCGGGTCGGCATCGAGGCCCGTGAGCAGCCGCTCCGGATCGCTCTCATTCGCCAACCGCCAGGGAAAGAACCTGGCCGGATCCGAAAGCTCGATGACCGCCTGCAGCGCGTTGCGTGAATCCGTGCCGGCCTCGGTTCGCGGTCGGATGTCGAATAGATAGATGCACAGGCGGTAGTCGGAGCTGTTCCATTTGCCGCCGAAGCCGTTGTCCGATAGCGCCCACCACAAGCCCGCGGTGCCGCCGGGCTTGATGGAGCTGACACCCTGGACGGGTTGCGCTTCGAAGCGCGGCGCCGCTCCCCGCCGGCCTTCGCCATCGAACTGACCGGAAGGCGGGCCCGCGCGCATCGCGTCCGCCGGCATCACGATGATGCCGATGAGCTCTACGGCCGGCGGCGGTGGCGGGGGCGGTGGGATCACCGGCTTCACGGGTTTCTTCGCGGTGGCCGTGCCCGGCTTCGGTTTCAGCTTCTTCGAACTAACAGCCGGCTTTTTTGCCGCCGAGGCAGGTTTGGCGGGCGTTGGCGCCTGCGCAAAAGACGCACCCGCCAGCGAGCACGCCGCGACCAGGGCGGCGGCCATCTTCAAGGCACGCGGAAGCAAAGCAAGCATGGCCGCGGATTCTACGCGGCGGCGCGCCCGCCCGCGCTCACAACGTCAGAAACGCGTTTCGACCGTCAGGCGCAGCGTGCGCGGCTCCACCGGGTGGAAATGGCGGTCTTCGACGGGCGCACCTTCACCGGGCAACTGACTCTCATAGAAATATGTGATGTCGTTGTCGTGCGAGTCGAACAGGTTGTAGGCCGCGAGCGAGATCGCGAACCTTTTGTTGAGGCGACGCCCCACCTCCAGGTTCACGAGCGTGGTGGGATCGGAACGCACGCTGTTGTCTTCGGTGAGCGGCGCGGCTCCGAAATGGCGGAAGCGTGCGCCGCCAAACCACCCGTTCGGGTGCTGCAGCGCTATACCCACCGAGGCCACGCTCTCCACGGCGCCGGGAATGTGCTCGCCCGTCGGGTCGAACTCGCTGAAACGCGCGCGCGACCAGGCAAGGTCGGCATCGAGAGTCAGCCAGTCACGCGGCGTGACGTACACGCCCAGCTCCACGCCGCGGCGCGCACTGGCGCGGTTCGCTTCGGTCGCGCCGGCGTCGCCGACGTAGAGCAGTTCGGAGTCGAGATCGAGCATCCAGGCGGTGAGTGCGAGCTGTGTGTACGGCAGCACCGCGGTTCGCACGCCGATTTCCGCGCCGCTGGCACGCACCATCGGCCGTACGCGATCGGCGGAGGTCACGCCGTCGACCGGATCGACCGTGATCGTGGTGCCGCGGGCGTCGTTCTCGTGAAATCCGCGGCCGGCGTTCACGAAAAACTCCGTCTGCGCCCAGGGCCCCAGGATCAGCGAGAGTTTGGGGCTGGTGATGTTGTCGGCGGCGGAGCCGCTATTCACCTGAAGGTCACTGTCCACGTCGAAATCGGCACGATCGTGCCGCAAGCCCGCGACTACGCGCAGCCAGGGGCTGACCTGCAATTGCTGCTCGGCATAGAAACCGAGGCCCACGCGCTGCACTGCGTCTTCGCGGATTGTCGTCAGCCGCACCCGATCATCGGTGAGATACAGACCCACCTTGCCGATGTCGTCGAAGCGGAACTCCATGCCGAAGCGCAACTGGCCGGCCAGGCCGCCGAGGTGATTCTCGCGCCGCACTTCCGCATGAATGCCGTAGGCCTTGCGATCGTCGAATTGTTCGAACTGGTCGCCGTTCGCCGTATCGATGTCGTAGGTGAAATTGGAGAACAGGTCGAGCTGATAGTCGAGGGCGTAGGCGTTCGCCGTCAGTTGCCAATCGCCCAGCGGCCTGGCGTATTCGAAGTTGAGTGCATGACGATGCGACTCACCGCCATCCGATGGGTCGATGAACCCGAATCGATCTAACAACCCGGAGTCGACCGCGCGTTCGGGAATCTGGTCGGTGGAATTCCAGCGGCCGTCGTAGGCGGAAGCGGTCAGCGCGTAGCCGTCGTTGCGTTCGCCGTGCGAATACTTGACCAGCGCATTCACGCGGCGCAGGTCTTCCTCGAGCTGCCAAGGCCCGTCGGTCATGCCGTATTCGACTCCCCAGAGCAGATCGCCATCGCGCGCGGTCGCGGAGCCGGCCAACAGGCCGCGTGCGTACGAATCCTCACCCACCGTCAGGGACAACAGGTTGCCATCGAGGCTGCGCCGATACTTGAGGTCGACAGCGCCGGCCGCGGAGAAATTTCCCTCGTCGGCGTAGTACGTGCCTTTGCGGTACTCGATGCGATCCAGTAGTTCGGGGATCACGAAGTTGATGTCCGTGTAACCCTGCCCGTGGCCGTGCGTATGCATGTTCACGGGAATGCCGTCGACGCTGGTGGCGAGATCGGTGCCATGGTCGAGGTTGAAGCCGCGCAGGAAATATTGATTGGCCTTGCCGTCGCCGCTGTGTTGCGTGACCACGAGGCCGGGCACGGTCTCCAGCAACTCGCCGGTGCGCAGCACGGGACGCGTTTCGAGCTGGGCGCGCGTCACGGTGCCCTGGCTCGAAGACTCGACGTGGCCGATGAGTCGATGACGCTTTGCCGTGACCACGACCTCGTCGAGATCGTCGGTCGGTATGCCGGCGGCGAAAGAGAAATTTGCCGCGAGACCGAGCGCTGTCGCAACCGCCTTGGCGCCGAAGCGTTTGTTGAATGGCATCCCCGTCACCCCGAAAAAGCGGTCCACAGCCTAGACGTGGCGCATTGCGCCCGCGTTACTGCCGGAGCTTACGAACGCCGCGGTCCCTCGGATGCACAAGGCGGAATCACGCGGAAGTCGATCAGTTCGACATCGTTGCAGCGATAGTGCTCCTTGCATTCTTCGTCGCTGCACAGATCGGTGGACAGGTACTTCTTGTTGTCGTCACAGAACACGGTGGCGACACAGGCACCTTCACCCTGCTCGTCGGCAATCTCGAGCGCGGCCAGCAGGTTGGCTCCGGAGCTTATGCCCACCGCGATGCCGAGCTCGCTGGCGAGCCGCTGCGACATGACGATGGCGTCACCATCCCAGACGTCGAGGATGCGGCCGAGCTCGCCTAACTTCACGATCGACGGTACGAACTCATCGCTGATGCCCTGGATGCGGTGCCGCCCCACCTTCTGGCCGGTGCGCAGCGTGGGCGAGTTCGCCGGCTCCAGCGGATGCGCCGCGATGCCCTTGCCGAAGCGTTCACGCAGGTGGCGCGCCACGCCCATCACGGTGCCGCCCGTGCCGACACCGGCCACGAACGCGGACGGAGCGCGTCCGACGGAGGAAAGCTGTGCGGTGATCTCGGGCCCGGTGGTTTCGTAGTGCGCCTGCACATTGGCGGCGTTGTCGAACTGCTGCGGGCGAAACACGTGGCCGGATTCGCGCGCGAAATCGTCGGCCATCCGAATGGAGCCGAGGAATCCGCCGAGCTCGGCCGACACGGGAATGACCGCGGCGCCGAGACTCTGGATTACCAGGACACGCTCGCGCGACATCCAGTCGGGCATGTAGATGCGCACCGGGTGCCCGAGCGCGCGGCCGATCGCGGCGAACGAAATGCCGGTGTTACCGCTCGTTGCTTCTGCGATCACGTCCCCGGCGGCGATTTCGCCGCTGGCGTAGGCGCGCTCCAGGATGTAGAGCGCCATGCGGTCCTTGATGCTGCCGGTGAAGTTGTACGCCTCGTGCTTGGCGTAGATGCGCTGCTCGCGTCCCCGGTACCGACAATGAATCTCGAGCAACGGCGTGCCGCCGATGAGTCGTGCGAGAGCGATGAGCTTTTGGGACGGAACCTGCGTGTTCATGACGAAGCGGATAGTACCGTACGCAAGCCGCGCGGCATTGGATGCAGGCGTGAAAAATTTCGTTGGCGGATGCGTGACGCGTGCATCCAACCGGCGCGAACGACGTATTCCCCACGTCATTTCTCAACTCAACGTTTCAAAGGGGACACCTCATGTCATTCAAGAAACACTGCCTGGTGGCGGCCGCAATCGCGGCAACACTGCCATTCGCAGCTTCGACCACCGCCTGGGCCTCGAGCCACCGCGAAGCGCCGAACATCACGCGCATGCCGCTGGAGGATTCGACCGACTTCTACCTGTTCAACAGCTATGAGCCGGGCCGGGACGGCTACGTCACGTTGCTCGCCAATTACATCCCGCTGCAGAATCCGTACGGAGGTCCTAACTATTTCGCCATGGACCCGGCGGCGCTGTACGAGATCCACGTCGACAACGACGGCGACGCGCGCGAAAACCTCACCTTCCAGTTCCGCTTCACCAATCGCCTGCCCAATGACAACCGCGGCCTCAAGCTCGGGATCGCAGGTTTGCAGGTGGCGGTTCCGCTGAAGAACATCGGTGGCGTGAGCGCTGCCGACAGCACCGCACTCAACTTTCGCGAGAGCTACCAGCTCACGCTGGTGCGCGGCGATCGCCGTCGCGGCGAAGCATCGGCGGTCACCGGCGCGAACGGTGCGACGGTATTCGGCAAGCCCTACGACTTCGTCGGCACCAAGACCTTCGGCAGCATCGCGGCATACAAGACGTACGCGAATTCCTTCATTCACACCGTCAACATCCCGGGATGCACCATGCCCGGCCGCGTGTTCGTCGGACAGCGCAAGGAAGGCTTCGCGGTGAATCTTGGCCGTGTCTTCGACCTCGTGAACCTGGTGCCCGTCGAGGGTGACAGCGCTCCTGGCGCCGGTGACGGGCGCGGCTTCCCGGGTGGCATCACCCAATCGCGTGCCAACAACACCGTCGACAATGCCAACGTCACCACGATCGCGCTCGAGCTGCACAAGAGCTGCCTGACCGGTGGCGGCAACGGCGTGATCGGTGGATGGACCAGCGCTTCGTTGCGTCAGGCCCGCTTGCTGAACCCGCTGCCAACGTTCTCGCGTCCCGACGTGGACGGTGGGCCATGGGTGCAGGTCTCGCGTCTCGGCATGCCGCTGGTCAACGAGCTCGTGATCGGTCTGCCCGACAAGGACCGTTTCAGCGCGAGCGAGCCGAAGAACGACGGACAATTCGCCACCTACGTGACGAACCCGACGTTGCCGGCGCTGCTGGATGCGCTGTTCCGCGGAGCGGTCAATCAGACGCTCGGGACCAGCTTCACCAACCTCGCGCCGACCAACGCTCAGCGCAAGGATCTGCAGACCGCGTTCCTGACCGGCTTTGCCGGCGTGAATCAGCTCGCGCAGGTCACGGCTTCGGAGATGACGCGACTCAACACGGGCATTCCCGCCACGCCATCGACCGGGCAGAGCACCTTCGGTGTCGCCGGCGGTGATCTTGCGGGCTTCCCGAACGGCCGCCGTCCTGGCGACGACACGGTCGACATCGCGCTGCGCGTGGTCATGGGCCGGCTGTGCTATCCGCTCACGATCGGCGGCCAGAGCGTCGACCTGAAGCTGTGCAAGACCGACGATGCGGTCGTCGGCAATGTGCCGTTCACCGACGGCGCGCCGGTCTCGGCGGCCGACTTCGACACGGCGTTCCCGTATCTCACGACTCCGCTGCCCGGCTCGGGAGGGTACTGAGATGCAATCGCGCGAGACTAACAACGCCGGTCTTGTGTTGCTCGCGGCGGCCACGCTCGTGGTCGCCGCCTGCAGCAACGATTCCCGCGAGGCGATGCAACCCACGCCGGCCGCGGCTAACTACGCGCCGACGTTGTCCGCCGTCGCCGACCGGACCGGCGACCAGGACACGGTGGTCGGGCCGATCGAGTTCAGCGTGGCCGACCAGGAAAGCGCCGCGACGTCGCTCACGGTGACGGCGGTGGCCGACGGCGCCAGTGTGGTGCCGGCCGACGGCCTCACCCTGGGTGGCAGTGGCGCGACGCGTACCATCACCTTGGCGCCGCTCGAGGCGGCGACCGGTGCGGTGAACGTCACGCTGACCGTGACCGACCCGGACGGCGCGGTCGCCGCGCGCGCCTTCAAGGTGATGGTCAATGCGCGTCCCGCCTCGGTTCGCGAGACGACACTATCTACCTTCGCCAAGGGCGAGTCGGACGAGGTGACGGCCGTCAATGGCTTCACCTTCGCCCAGGACGCCGAAGACCCGGCCATCTTCGAGCCGCTGTTTGGAGCAGAATGATGAGGGGAACGGCACGTCTGTTGGCGCTGCTGGCGGTGGCCGCCGCGACCCAGGTCGCGGCGGCTTCCGATCGATTCGTACCCGCTGATCCGGATTTCGTGATCGCCAATGTTCGCCAGGCGATGCCTGATGAGCAGTTGCGCGGCCTGCTGGCTGCCTGGCATTCGAATCCGGAGGCCGAGGCCGAAAGCGTGGCGCTCGGCGCCGCTTTCATCGAACGGGCGCGTGCGCAACGCGAACCCAGGTATTTCGGCCGTGCGGAAGCCGTACTCGCGCCGCGCGCGATGAAAGCCGGCGCCGGTGCCGCACTGCGCCGGCTGTATGCGCAGGTCCTGCAATACCGTCACGCATTCGCCGCCGCGGAGGCGTTGCTCGATACCATCCTGAACGAGGCACCACACGACCTGGACGCACAACTGCTGCGCGCTTCCATACGACTGGTGCGCGGAAACTTTGCCGGCGCGCGCGGCGATTGCGCGCAGCTCGCCGCGGGCGGCGGCAACGGCGCGCAGCTCGGCTTCGTCTGCCTCGCCGAGGCGCTGGCCGGCGGCGGGCAATTCGCACGTGCGCAAGCACTGCTCGACAACGCGTCCGCCGAGCAGGCGAATGCGGAACCGCGCACGCACGCCTATCTTCTTGCCACGCGCGCCGAATTGCGCGAGCGCGCTCGTGATCTCGACGGCGCCATTGCCGACTACCGCGCGGCGCTCACGCTTGCACCGCAGGACGACTCCATCCGCGCGGCACTGGCGGACACTCTCGCCGCCCATGGCGATGCCCATGACGCGCAGGAACTGCTCGCCGTCGACAAGCCGAGCCTGGCCCTGCTGGTTCGCAGCGCGGCGCTGGCGCACGGCGAGCGTCGCGCCGAATTCAGCACACGCGCGGCTGCCTGGCTGGATCTCGAAGCTGCTCGCGGTGACGCCATGCACTACCGCGAGGCGGCCATGCTCGCCCTGGCAAATGAAAACCCGACATTGGCGCTCGCAGCGGCGCGCAAGAACTTCACCGTGCAAAGGGAGCTGCCCGATGTACGGGTGTTGGCGCGCGCAGCCACCGCCGCGCGCAACGACGCGGCGCTCCTCGCCCTGCGGGCCTGGATGCGCGAGACCGGATATCGCGACTCGGTCACCGAAAACATTCTCGGCGCCGCCGCGCGCAGTTAGAGTGTTCAGGTGAAACGACTATTGACCACGCCCCTCCTGTGCCTTCTCGGCATTCTGTGGGTCACGCCCGCGGCGTTCGCGCATTCGACCAGCACGAGTTTTCTCATAGTCGATGTTCCGAAGGGCGATGAGCCAGTGACGTTGCGCTGGGACCTGTCGGTGCAGGACATGGTCTGGACGGTGTTCATCGACGCCGACTACGACGGCAAGGTGACGTGGAAAGAGCTGCAGGATGCGCGCCCCGCGCTGACGAGTGCCGTACTCGGGCAACTCTCCGTGCGGCGCGGCGAGGGGCCCTGTGCGGTTCACGTGCGGGATTTCGCCCTGGCGATGCGCGCCGAGCAGAACTTCCTTTCGGTCGCTCTGAACGCCGAGTGCCCCACGAAAGGACTGCTCAGCGTTGGCGGCACGCTGTTCATGGGCGGCGATGCCTCACAGCGAGTGCTGTTGAGCGCCAGGCGCGGCGTGGATCGACTTGCCGGCGTATTGAGCGCGTCCGATCCCGACTGGATCGAACCCGTGCGGGTTTCGGCGTGGAACAGTTTCGTGCGATTCGTCGGCGAAGGCGTGTGGCACGTGCTGGTCGGCTATGACCACATCGCGTTCGTATTGCTGTTGCTGCTGCCATCGGTCATGCGCCCGGTGGACGGCAAGTGGCAGGGCGCCACGGGTCTGCGGCAGGTGACGCGCGACATCGTCACCATCATTACCGCATTCACCATCGCGCACTCGACTACGCTCGCACTCGCCGTCACGGGTACGGTGAAATTGCCGATACAACCCATCGAGGTCGCCATTGCCGCGTCGATCGCCGTCGCCGGCGGGCTCAACCTGTTGCCGCACCTGTCGCGATTGCGATTGCCGCTCGCGTTCGGCTTCGGTTTCGTGCACGGGTTCGGCTTCGCCAATGCACTGAGTGAAATCGACGCGTCCGGCGCATCGCTGCTGCCGCTGCTGGCTGGCTTCAACATCGGCGTGGAGCTGGCGCAGCTCGGCATCGTCGCCGTGGTGCTACCGTTGATCTACTCGATGCGCGCCACCCGCTGGTATGCCGGTGGCGTGTTGCCGCTCGGCTCATGCGCGCTGGGCGCCGCCGGCATCGTCTGGATCTTCCAGCGAATCTAGTTAGTTGGCCTTGCGGCGCGCCGGCGCCTTGCGGCCCGAGGCGGTGAGAATCCCGGAGTATCCATATACCGCGTTGTCGCGGCACGGGATCACCTGGGCGTCGATGGTCGAAGGCGTGAAGCCGTTCTCCATCATCGCGTCGCGCATGTCATCGATGCTGAGGTTCGAGCCGGGGAACATGCGATCGCCGCACTTGTACGCCTTGCACTGGTGCAGCGCGTGGATGATGAATGTCCCGCCGGGCTGCAGCATCGACGTCACGTTGCGCATGCAGCGGCGCCACACCGCGCGGTCGCTCGAGATCGCGTCGATGCAGAAGCCGGTCATGATGAGATCGTAAAAACCTTCGCGTGCGGCGCCGAGCGGCTGGCGCAGGCGCGCGTCGCTCACGTACAGCCCGCGGACCACTTTGCGGGTCTGCGCTTCGCGCTGCACGACGCGTGAATGGCTGGGCCGCGCGTGGCCCTCGCAGGCGAGCACGTAGCGCGTGAAACGTTTCCATTCGGGAGCGCTGTCATCCGCGCACAGCCACTCACGGGCCTCGGCCAGGTTGTCAGCCAGCCAGTCGGCCATGTCGATGCGAAACGCATACTTCGACGCCGCGATGGCGCGATGCATGGTGGGCCCACAGCCGTATTCCAGGCCGCGGCCGAAGCGGGCGCGGGCCGCGCGGAGAACGTCGATCTGGTATGCGAGGACAGCCTGCTCGTCCGGGAGCACGACCTCGCTGTAGTAGGTCTGGAAATAGTCGCGGGCCTTCCACTCGGAGTAGTCCGCCACCAAGTGATTTCGCGTCGTGCTTCCGTCTACCACTTCGTTCTCCCTGCTAGTCCGTTAGTCTTTTGAATTTGGTTTTGTCAAAACCTTATGTCAGAGACTACTTACATGGCGGCCTATCCAATAGCCGTACGACCCTTACTGGAATGCCTATCCAGAAGTGGTAGGGTGCGGCGAACAGTATGAATTCACGGATGATTTGGCGGATTCCGGCACGTCGATTTCCGCAAAGCAGGAAGTACATCAAAGTGCGCGATCGTCGCGCAGGTAACAATAATCGGCCATGAATGCCCGTTCCGAAACCGTTGGCGCCCTGACTGCCGCGCCGCTTCCCGCCGAATTCCGCTCGGCACTGGAGCTCGCGCAGGCGGCGGTCTGGGACTGGCACCTATCCACCGACCGGTTTCAGGTCGACGAAGCCTGGTTGCGCGCGTTCGGCATCGAGGTGAGTGCGAGTGCGATGCCGGGTGCCGAATGGAAGCGGCGGATTCATCCGGACGATCACGGCGCATTCATTGCCGCCACCGATTCCTGCCATCACGGCGGCGAACGCTTCGAGTGTGAATACCGGCTGTTGGCCGCCGGACATCGATGGTTGTGGGTGCTGCATCGCGGGCGCGTGGTGCAACGCGAAGACGACGGATCGGCGCTGCGCATCACCGGCCTCCTGCTTGACATCGACCGGCGCAAGACCGAGGAGGTTGCGCGCAGCGACAGTGAATCGCGGCTCGCGACCGCGCTATGGGGCGCGCGCGCCGCGTTCTGGCAGTGGCACGTGCCGAGCAATGCACGCACCGCCAGTCCCCTGTGGCTCGCAATGACCGGCTACTCGCGCGCCCAGTGGGAAGCAAACCCAAATCCGTGGTTCAGCAATCTGCACCCGGACGACCGCGATCATGTCGACCGGCAACTCCGCGAGCACGCGCACGGCCAGCGTGACTCGGTGGAGTTCGAATATCGCTTCCAGATCGCCGGCGGCGAATATCGCTGGATGCAGGATCGCGGCCGCGCGGTCGAATGGGACTTGCAGGGCCGGCCGGTGCTGGTAATCGGCGTATCGCTCGACATCGATGCCGCCAAGCACGCCGAAGCGCATCTGCGCTCCAGCGAATCCATGCTCGAGACCGCGGCCTGGGGCGCGGGCATCGGCTTGTGGGAAACCAATTTCATCACCGACAAGACGCGCTGGTTCAACGACTGGTGCGATCGGCACGACATCGATCCGTGTGACGGCGGCGAGCACGTCACGCGCTGGGATGAAAACCTGCACCCGGACGAAGGTCCGGAGGCCACGCGCCGCTTCGCCGAGCACGTCGCCGGCAAGGCGGAGTACTACGACGCGGAATACCGCATCAAGACGCGCGGCGGCGTGTGGCGCTGGGTGTTCGAGCGCGGCCGCGTGGTCGAGCGCGACGCGCAAGGCAAGGCGTTGCGCATGCTCGGCGTGTGCATGGACCTCGACGAGACCAAGGTGGCCGAGCGCCGCGCCAACGCCCGCAACGAGCGCGTCGAGGCGGCCCTGCAACTAACTACCGCGGGCGTGTGGGACTGGGACGTCGAGCACGGCCTCACCAATCACACCGACGGCTACTACCGCGTGTTCGGCGTCGAGCCGGCTTTCGGCCGCGCCAACATCAAGACCTGGCGGCAGCTACTGGGCACCGACCCGGACCAGGAAATCGAAAAATTCCGCGAGCGCCTGCGGCGCGTCGATTCGACCGCGCAGGTGCTCGAGACCGAGTATCGCTTCCGGCACACCGACGGCAGCTGGCACTGGGCGCTCGATCGCGCCTACGTCATCGATCGTGCTCCAGACGGTGCCACGCGCCGCGTGCTCGGCCTGGTCGTCGACATCACCGCGCGCAAGATCCGCGAGACCGCGCTGTCGGCCGCCGACCAGCGTTTCCGCGCGGTCGCGCGCGAGCTGCGCTGCGTGGTCTACGAGATCGACGCAGAGACCGGCCTGTCGACCGGTGAGGGCGTCGAACGCGTGCTCGGCTATAACAACGGCGAGCTGCCGCGCCCCACCGATTGGGCGGCGCTGGTACATCCGGACGACAAGCCGCTGCTCAATCAATGGTTCGACCGCAGCGCCGAGTCCATGGTGGCGCTGCAGTACCGCATCCGGCATCGCGACGGGCACTACGTGACGCTGCTCGATTCGCCCTGCGTGGTGCGCGACGCCGCCGGCAAAGTGGTGCGCATCGTCGGCGTGGCCATCGACATCAGCGAGCAGGCGCGCGCCCAGGAGGCGCTGCGCGATTCACAGGAAATGTTGCAGATGGTTGCCGCCGGCACCGGCGACTGGCTGATCCTGGTCGACACCGAAAGGCGCGTGCAGTTCATCAACCGCGGCATTCGTGCGCTGCCACGCGAGAACATCATCGGCCAGCGTCTCGACGAAATCGCCGTTCCCGAAGACCGCCCCAGCATTCTCGCGGCGCTCACGCAGGTGTTGCAGACCGGCGAGCCGGTCGACATCCAGCTGGCGAGCAGCGGCAACGACGGTCGCGTGTTCGACTCGCGCATCCGTGCCGTGCGTTCGCCGGCCGGCATCACCGGCGCGGTCATCAATATCACCGAGATCACCGACCACCAGGCCGCTCAGCACCTGCGCGAGACTCAGGCACGCATGTTCGAGCTGCTGCACGAAGGCGTGGTGGTCATCGACATCAACAACATGATCCGCATGGCCAACCCCGCGTTCGAACGCATGTTCGGCTTCCAGGCCGGCGCCGCCGTGGACACCTCCATCGACGACCTCATCGCGCAGTCACCGGGCATGCGTCGAGACCGGCTCGATCAACACTTGTTAGGTTCGATCACCGAGCCGCCGGGTCTCACGCCGGTGGAATTCAAATGCCGGCGCCGCGATGGCTCCACATTCGATGCCGCCTGCGTCGCCACGCTCACGCACGTCGATGGCGAGACGCATCGGCTCGCAGTCATCACCGACGTCACCGAACGCCGCGTGCTCGAACGCGAGATTCTCGAGATCGCCGGTCGCGAACAGTTGCGCATCGGCTCGGACCTGCATGACGGTTTGGGACAGGATTTGACTGGTGTTGCGCTGATGCTGCGCAGTGTGGTGGCGCAGCTACGCAAGGAGGACTCCAGCGCGCGCGCCGACGTCGAGGACATCATCAGCCTGGTGAACGGCGCCATCGAGAGCACGCGTGCCATGGCGCGCGGCCTTGCACCGGTCGGCGCCGACCGCGGCGGCCTCATCGCCGGCCTGCAGTCGATGGCGGTACGCGGCATGGAGCGTTACGGCGTCAGGGCCCATTTCAATACCTCTTTGAAGGAGCCGCTCACGCTCGATGACGGTGCTGCGACGCACCTATACCGAATCGCCCAGGAAGCTTTCACCAACGCCATCCGTCACGGACGCGTTACGCAAGTCACGATTGACCTCGCCACGGCAGAGGGAACATTGACCCTCAGCGTTCAGGACAACGGTAGGGGTTTCGATGAGCGAAACGCGAGCAACAACGGCATGGGAATGAAACTCATGCGTTACCGCGCACAGATGCTGGGCGGCGACGTCACCATTGCGAACAACAAGGGCGGCGGCGTCATCGTGCGTTGCACCTGCCCTCATCTCGCGCCGGCTGACGGGGATTCGTTGCCGCGCGGGGGATTTCCGCTCAAGGATTGAGCTCACCGGTTGAATGGGTCTAACTATAGTGGCGTATACGTAGGGCGAAGGATTGACGCTCCGCAGTATCTTCGTCACGATTCACGCCTAATAAATGGGCGTAGGGGATCGAAAATGACCGCAGCGATGGCCACCAAGCGCCAGATTCTCATCGTCGATGACCACCCGATCGTGCGGCAAGGACTGCGGCGCATGTTCGAGGCGGAGCCCGATCTCACGGTGTGCGGCGAGGCCGACAGCGAACCGGCGGCGCGCGAGGCGATTCGTGCGAGAAAGCCCGACATCGTCGTGGTCGACCTGTCGCTCGAGCGCGGCGACGGCATCGAGCTTGTTAGACAAATGCACGCCGAGATGCCCGAGTTGCGCATGCTGGTCTTGTCGATGCACGACGAAACCATCTACGCCGAGCGACTGCTGGCCGCCGGCGCCATGGGCTACATCATGAAGCAGGCCGCTTCCGATCAGCTGCTCATCGCCGTGCGCCGCGTGCTCGATGGCCGCACCTATGTGAGCGAGACCGTACAGCGCTCGCTCGACCAGCGCGCCGGCGAGAATCGTTCCGAAACCAACGATCCGGTGGCGCGCCTCTCGAACCGCGAAGTGCAGATCCTCAACATGATCGGCCGCGGCATGAGCTCGCGCGAAATTGCGCAGGAGTTCACGCTCTCGGTGAAGACCATCGAATCCCACCGCCAGACCATCAAACATAAACTCGGGCTGGCCACGAACAGCCAGCTGCTTCAATACGCCATGAAGTGGTTCTCGGGCGGTACCCAGCGGAGCTAGAGGGGTGGTGCCGGGTCGCGATTCTCGCGATTCTCGCGATTCGTCCCCTCGGCGGCCCGATTCCGGCGATCTCGCGGCGAATCGCGAGAATCGCGAGAATCG
>DASYKM010000005.1:0-9526 GCA_035995425.1 Steroidobacteraceae bacterium | reverse complement strand
CCGTCGCAAGTTCTGCCGTTTCACCGCCGAAGGCGTGAAGCAGATCGACTACAAGGATCTGGGCACGTTGAAGCAGTACATCACCGAGACCGGCAAGATCGTCCCGAGCCGCATCACGGGCACCAAGGCGTTCTACCAGCGTCAGCTCTCATCGGCGATCAAGCGTGCGCGATACCTCGCGCTGCTGCCGTACACCGACCAGCACTGAGGTTCAACATGGACGTCATTCTGCTCACCAAAGTCGCCAACCTCGGCACCATCGGCGATCGCGTCAAAGTGAAGTCGGGCTACGGCCGCAACTTCCTGCTGCCGAAAGGCAAGGCGACGCTCGCCACTCCTGAAAACGTCAAGCGGTTCGAAGCGCGTCGCGTCGAACTCGAGAAGGCTGCGCGCGACCAGTTCCAGGATGCGGAAAGCCGCGCTGCCGCGTTCAAGGACTTCAAGCTGCAGATCACCGCGAAGGCGGGCACTGAAGGCAAGCTCTTCGGCTCGATCGGCACGGCCGACATCGCCGAGGCGTGCACCAATGCCGGCCACAAGGTCGCGCGTGCGGAAGTGCGCCTGCCCACGGGCCCGTTGCGCACGATCGGCGAGCATGTGATCACCCTGCACCTGCACACCGACATCGACGTGCAGCTGCCGGTGGTGATCACCGCCGAAGACTGAGAAGACTAGAGAAATAAATCACTTGGAATCGAAGAGATTCCGGAGTGAAAAAAATCAGGCGCCTCGGGATACACTCCCGCGGCGCCTTTTCTTTTGACGGCGCAAGCGGGGATCTTCAATACATGTCGAGCACGCCGAAATTCCGTCGCGAGCATCCGGGCACGAGCGACTTGCGCACGCCGCCGCATTCCGAGGAAGCGGAGCAGGCGGTGCTCGGCGGCCTGATGCTCGATCGCACGGCCTGGGACAACGTCGGCGACGTGGTGCTCGCCGATCATTTCTTCCGGCCCGATCACAAGCTGATATTCGAAAGCATCGCTGCGCTCGCCGGCGAGGCGCAGCCCTGCGACCCGGTGACCGTATCCGAGCACTTGCAGCGCCTCGGCAAACTCAACGATGCCGGCGGGCTCGCGTATCTCGGCACGCTTACACGGGATACTCCGGGCGCTGCCAACGCGCGCGCCTATGCCGAAATCGTCAAGGAGCGCGCACTGCTGCGCGAGCTGGTGAGCGCCGGCGGAGAGATCGCCAGCTCAGTGTGGAGCGAAGAAGGAGAGAGCGCGCGTGATCTCGTGGAACGAGCCGAGCGGCGCATCTTCGCGATCGCCGAAGGTTCGAGCCGCGGCAAGGGATACGTGAGCGCGCGCCAGGCATTGCCGGCGCTGGTCGACCAGATTGACGACCTGTACAACAACCCCAACAAGCCGCGCGGCCTGCCGACGGGCTTCATCGATTTCGACACGAAGACCGGCGGATTGCGCGGCGGTGATTTGCTGATCATCGCCGGCCGTCCCTCCATGGGAAAAACCACGCTGGCCATCAACATCGCCGAACACGCGGCCCTCAAGGAAGGCGTGCGCGCCTCGGTCGCCATCTTCTCGCTGGAAATGCCGGCCGATCAGCTGCTGACCCGCATGCTGTCGTCGGTTGGCAGCGTGAACCTCGGCAATATCCGCAGCGGCAAGCTCTCCGAAGACGACTGGCCGCGCATTACCGGCGCCACCAAGCAGCTGCAGGACGCCAGGATTTTCATCGACGACACACCGGCGCTCACCCCCACCGAACTGCGAGCGCGCGCCAGGCGCATCAAGCGCGAGCACGGCCTCGACCTGATCCTGGTCGACTATCTACAGCTCATGTCGGTGCCGGGCACCAAGGAAAACCGCGCCACGGAAATTTCCGAGATCTCGCGCGGGTTGAAGGCGCTGGCGAAGGAAATTCACTGCCCGGTAATCGCGCTGTCGCAGCTGAATCGCGGCGTGGAGCAGCGCGAGAACAAGCGGCCGGTGATGTCCGACCTTCGCGAGTCCGGGGCCATCGAACAGGATGCGGACATGATCCTGCTGATCTACCGCGAAGAGGTCTACAACAAGGAGACGCCCAAGAAGGGCGTCGCCGACATCGACCTCGCCAAACATCGCAACGGTGAGACCGGCGATATCCGTCTGACTTTCCGCGGCCAGTTCGCGCGCTTCGAGAACTATGCCGATCCGGCGTACGGCGAAGGAATCATGCGTTGATCCGGTTGATTCGCGCGCTGGTGGACTCCGCGGCGCTGCGCCACAACCTCGGCACCATCCGCGCCTACGCTCCCGGCGCCAGGGTCATGGCGGTGGTCAAGGCAAATGCGTATGGCCACGGTCTCGTGGCCACCGCGCTCGCGCTTGCCGACGCGGACAGCCTGGCGGTGGCGCGGCTCGAGGAGGGCATGGCGCTGCGCGGTGCCGGCGTGCGTACACCCATCGTGCTGCTCGAGGGTGTATTCAGCGCCGAACAGCTCGCCGAGGCGGCGCATCATCGTTTCGAGCTCGTGGTGCACGATCCGCTGCAGCTCAAGTTGTTAGAGGCGCACCGCGGGACGGAACGATTCATCGTGTGGGTGAAGATCGACACGGGCATGAACCGTCTCGGATTCCGGCCCGAGGCGTTCCCGGGCGCGCTGGCGCGCCTGCGCGCGCTCGCGGTGCCGGCGCTCGAGCTTCGGGTGATGACTCATCTCGCGCGCGCCGACGAACGCAACGAGCCGATGACCCGCGAGCAAGTCGACGTATTCGCCACGACTCTCGCCGAGGCGGGGCTCGCCGGACCGCATTGCCTCGCGACCAGCATCGGCAATTCCGCCGGCACGCTGGGTTGGCCGAATGCGCATGGGGACTGGGTGCGACCCGGGCTCGCGCTGTACGGCGTCTCGCCGTTCGCGAATGAGTCCGCGGAAGAGCACGGGCTGCGTCCGGCCATGACGCTCGAGACCACCGTGCTGACGGTGCGCGAGGTGAAACGCGGCGAGTCGGTGGGTTACGCGGCTGCGTGGCGCGCGCAACGTGACAGTTCGATCGCGATACTCGCCGCGGGTTATGGCGATGGTCTTTCGCGCCATCTCGCCAATGGCACGCCGGTGCTGGTGGGCGGCAGGCGCTACCCGCTGGTGGGGCGCGTCTCCATGGACATGATCGCGGTGGATGTCACCGGTGCGCCGAGAGTCGCAACGGGAAATCGCGCGGTCGTCTGGGGTGAGGGCCTGCCGGTGGAAGAAGTCGCCGTCCACGCCGGAACGATCCCGTATGAGCTGCTGTGCGGCGTGAGCCAGCGAGTGCCGCTCGAGCTGAAATAGGGGCATTCTTTTTCAGGCCTGCGGCCACAACGCAAAACGCCGGCCCTTCAATCAAAGAAGGTGCCGGCGTCCGTGATGCGGAAGAAGGGCCTCGACTCTACGCTTCGAAGAACCCCATCTTGACGCCGGCGAGCTGGATCACGTCGTTGTCCGTGAGCTTGCGCGCCTGGCTGCCAATAGCCGTGCCGTTGACCAGCGGATAGTTGTTAGGCGTATCGCTGTCCACGTGCACGATGAAGAACCCATCCTGGCGGCGCGTGATCGCGGCCACCTGGATGCCAGGGCGTCCGAGTGTCGTCAGGGCCTTGTTCAACTCGAGCTCGCGGCCGGCGAAGGAACCGGAGAGCACCTGCAGCTTGGCCTTCTTGACCGGCGTCTTGCCGTCGATGCCCTTGCGCATGCCGCTCGCCGAGACGTCGGCGGACTGTTTCTCGGCAACGTCTTTCGCCGCCCGCATCTTCTCGACCGGCCGTGACGACGGCTGGATGACCATCGTCTTTTCGAATTCGTCCTGGGCTTCGTCGTCTTCGACGAAACGCAGCTGGTGGTGACCCACCGTGACCACGTCGCCGTGCTGCATCGCATGCTTCTTGATGAGCTTGCCGTTGACGTAGGTGCCGTTGGTACTGTTCAAATCCTCGAGGAACGAGTCGTTGAGGATGTTGATGATGAGCGAGTGATGACCCGACACCGCCGAGTTATCGATGCGGATGTCGTTATCGGGGAGGCGGCCAATGGTGTACCGCTCCTTGTTCATGTTGTATTCGGCGAGGACCTGGTTATCCAGGCTTAAGACCAGACGTGCCATTGTTTTCGTCCCTTAACTGAACCAGCCAAGAAGTTTGTCCATCACTCCACGACTCGCCGGAAACGGTTCCACCGCCTGCGCGAGCACCACCGAGACGTTGTCACGACCACCGTTCTCGTTGGCTAACTGAATCAACTGCTTAGCAACCGTATCTAGATTAGCACCAAAGGTACTTATAGTTAAACGGATGTCTTCATCTTCCACCATGTCGGACAGCCCGTCCGAACAAAGAATGAAGATATCGCCCTTGTCGACCGGGTGCTCCTGCACCTCGACGTCGACCTGGGGTTCGACGCCGAGCGCCCGGGTCACGTAATTCTTGTTGGCCGCCCGCTGGGCCTCTTCGGGCGAGTAGAAGCCGCGATCGACGAGCTCCTGGAGCAGCGAGTGGTCCATCGTGACCTGCGCAATCTGACTACCACGCTGGCGATAGAGGCGCGAATCGCCCACGTGCGCGATCGAGATGCGGTTGTCGTAGAAGAGCGCGGCCACCACGGTGGTGCCCATGCCCTCGCATTCGGCCTGGGAACGCGCGGTCTGGTAAATGATCTTGTTGGCGCGGGTGATCGCATCGCGCAGCACGATCGACGGGCGCGTGAGTCCGGTGGCGCGATCCAGCGAGCCGAGATCTTCGCGCGCCAGGCCTTCGCGGACCAGGTTGGTGATGGTCTTGACGGCGATTCCGCTGGCGACTTCGCCGGCGTTGTATCCACCCATGCCGTCGGCAAGGACTAACAAGCCCACGTCGACGTCGGAGGCAATGGTGTCCTCGTTGTGCTCGCGAACGCGACCGGTGTCGGTCGAGCCGACAAACGTGAGTTTGCCCTTGAGACTCATGGGCGAACCCCGCCGAGGCGGTTTTTTTCAGCGTGTTCTTCGATCACACCAATGCTCAATGCTCAAAAAGAGTCCCTCACGGCCGCAATGCGCCCGTTGCTTCCCCGCGGAAGGCCGTAACCTACCAGCAGCGCAGGCGGCGGCCTTCGCAATAAGTCACACTTCGCCGTCAAGCGCACCGGGAAAATCAACGACCTAGGGACGCAATGCTAATGGGATTGGGCTCAGGGTGCACCGGACTACTGCACACTAGGTCCTTCACCGACTCCGGCATCCTTCAAGGCATGAACTTCGTCACGCTTTGGGAAGCCTTCGCCGCAGGAATTTACGGATGGCCAAACCGGCAATTGTCTTCGTCTGCGCCGATTGTGGCGCTGAAACCCTGAAATGGCAGGGCCAATGCCCCCAGTGCACCAACTGGAACACCCTCGAGCAACGTGTCGGCTTGCGTCGCCCGCCGGGGCCGGCGGTGCCCGGCGCCCCGCCGGCGGTCGTTTCCGAGCTCGCCTCGGACGAGCTGCCTCGCTTGCAGACCGGCATGGGCGAGCTGGACCGGGTGCTTGGCGGTGGGCTCATTCCGGGATCGGTCACCTTGCTAGGTGGCGAACCCGGAATCGGCAAGTCCACGCTGCTGTTGCAGCTGGCGAATCACGCCGCGCGCGCGACGGCGACGCTGTACCTGTCCGCCGAGGAGTCCGCCGCCCAGATTGGTGTGCGCGCCCGGCGCCTCGGAGTCGCGGGTTCGCACCTGCGAGTGGTCGCCGATACGGATCTCGACGCCATGATGGCGCGCGCCCGCGACGAATCCGTGAAGCTGCTGATCGTCGATTCGATCCAGACCGTGCAGCTGTCATCAGTCGGCACCGCGGCGGGCGCCATCACGCAGCTCAAGGAATGCACCGCGCAACTGGTGCGCTTCGCCAAGAGCACAGGTGTCAGTGTGATCATCGTTGGCCACGTCACCAAGGACGGTGCCATCGCCGGCCCTCGGGTGCTCGAACACCTGGTCGACACGGTGCTGTATTTCGAGAGCGATGCATCCAGCCGGTTCCGCAATGTGCGCGCCACCAAGAACCGCTTCGGCTCGGTGGGCGAGCTCGCGTTCTTCCACATGGGAGAGTCGGGGCTGCGCGAGGTGCGCAATCCTTCCGCCATATTCCTGGCACGGTCGGGAGCGCCCGCCCCGGGCAGCGTCGTCGCGGTTACTCGCGATGGACGCCGACCGCTGCTGGTCGAGCTTCAAGGGCTGGTCGATCGCATGCGATTCGGGTCGCCACGGCGCGTGGCGCAGGGGCTCGACGCCCAGCGCGTCGCCATGTTGTTAGCCGTGATGAACCGCCACGCCGGGGTGTCGCTGCAGGAGCACGATGTGTTCGTGAACCTCGTCGGCGGCCTCGAAGTCACCGAGACCGCCTGCGATCTGCCGGTGGCGCTCGCGCTCGCGTCGAGCCTCGCGGACAAGGCCATCGCGCAGGACCTGGTGGCGTTCGGGGAGATCGGGCTCACCGGGGAGCTGCGTCCGGTCGCGTACGGCGAAGAGCGCCTGCGCGAGGCGGCCAAGCAGGGCTTCACCACGGCGCTGATTCCGAGAGACAACGCGCCACGCACGCCCATCGAAGGCCTGCGGGTGCGCGAGTTCACGCGTATCGACGACGCGCTGAAGGCCGCGCTCGGCTAGGCAGTCGTGGCGGTGACGGCGCGCCGCGCGCGCACGGTGCGTATGGTGTTCTCACCGATCTGCAGCACTTCAAATAGATAGTCGGCCAGCTCGACGCGGTCGCCGGCCTCGGGCAGGGTTTCCAGTTTTTCGACCAGCAGCCCGTTGAGCGTCTTCGGACCGTCGGTGGGCAGCTGCCAGCCGAGCGAGCGATTGACGGCGCGAATGGTGGCGCTGGCGTTGATGATGAAGACACCCGGTGCTTCGCGATGCACGTGCTTGTGCGTCACCGTGGCCGGATCGGTGGTGAATTCACCGACGATCTCCTCGAGGATGTCCTCGAGCGTCACGAAGCCCTGGATGTCGCCGTACTCGTCGACCACGAACCCCATGCGGCGGCGATTTCGCTGAAACTGGTTGAGCTGGACCATGAGCGACGTGCCCTCGGGCACGAAATACGGCTCGCGGGCGCGCGCCAGCTCGATCAGCCGCTCGCGTGTCAAGGTATCGCGCGCCAGTTCCTGCGCCACGCGTTTCATGTGAATGATGCCGATCAGATTGTCGAGCTCGCCCTGGTGGCAAGGCAGACGTGTGTGCGGCGTCTGGCGCAGCTGATCGAGGATGTCTTCCCAATTGTCCTCGACATCGATCGACGCGATGTCCTGGCGCGGGATCATGATGTCATTCACCGTCACGTGTTCGAGATCGAGAATCGACAGCAGCATCTGCCGATGGCGCGTCGGGATCATGGGCCCGGCTTCCGCGACCACCGAACGCAACTCTTCCGGGGACATCGCCTGGCCGCTCTCGTTCACGGTCTTGACGCCGAACAGGCGCAGGAATCCGTACGCCGCCCTGTTGGTGAACCAGCTGATCGGCGTCATCACGAAGACCAGCATTTTGTAGATGTAGGTGGACGACAGTGCCACCGGATCGGGTTTGAGGGCCGCATAGATCTTGGGCGCAAGCTCGCAGAACACGATCATGAACACCGACAGCGCCGCCATGGTGACCGGAATCGCGTGTTCGTAGGCGGTGCGCTGCGCTAACAACGTTGCGATCGACGAAGCCGCAACACTGGCGAGCGCGAGCAGCACCAGGTTGGCGCCCAGCCAGCTGTCGGGCTTGGAAAGGAGCGCATCGAGCGCCTTGGCCGTGCGTTTGCCGGCCTTGGCGGCGGCGCGGATCTTGTAGCGGTTCGCCGAGAGCATCGCGACTTCGGTGCCCGAAGAAAAGGCGATCAGTAGCAGCAGGACTACGAGCGCCAGCCCAAGGATGTAGGAGGGTGCGTTTTGCATATGCGCCATAGCATAGGGTCTATAATTCCCTCATGGCACTTTTCGAAAATCTGACGGCGCGGCTGTCGCGCACGGTCGACACGCTGCGCGGCCGTGGCCGAATCACCGAAGAGAACGTCGGCGAGTCCCTGCGCGAAGTGCGCATGGCGCTGCTCGAAGCCGACGTTGCACTGCCGGTGGTCAAGACCTTCATCGAGCGTGTCAAGCAGAAGGCGCTCGGCGCCGAAGTCACCGCCAGTCTCTCGCCGGGGCAGGCTTTCGTCGGCATCCTGCACAAGGAACTGGTCACTCTCATGGGTGGCGACCCTTCTTCGACGAAGAATGGGCGCTTCGAGTTGCGGGCGCAGCCACCGGTCGTGGTGTTGTTAGCCGGCCTGCAGGGCGCGGGCAAGACCACCACCGCCGGCAAGCTCGCGCGCTGGCTCATCGAGTCCCACAAGAAACGCGTGTTGTTAGTCAGCACGGACGTCCGCCGGCCGGCGGCCGTACTGCAGCTGCAACGGCTCGCCGAGCAGGTCGGCGCGGGATTCTTCCCCACCGACGTCAGGAACAGGCCCGCGGACATCGCCCGTGAGTCGTTGGAGGCGGCGCGCCGTGGCGTGTACGACGTGTTGATCGTCGACACCGCGGGCCGGTTGCACGTCGATGCCGAGCTCATGGAAGAAGTGCAGGAAATCGAGCGCGCCGTGGAGACCCACGAGCGGCTGTTCGTCATCGACGCCATGGCAGGTCAGGATGCGGTGAATTCCGCGCGCGCCTTCGGAGCGGCGCTCGACTTGACCGGTGTCATCCTCACCAAGGCCGATGGCGATGCCCGTGGCGGCGCCGCGCTCTCGGTGCGTGAGGTCACCGGCAAGCCCATCGTGCTCGTGGGTGTGGGCGAAAAGCTCGACGCGCTCGAGCCCTTCGATGCCGAGCGCATGGCCGGACGCATCCTCGGCATGGGCGACGTCGTCGCGCTGGTCGAGCAGGTGCAGAAGCAGGTCGACGTCGAGGAAGCACAAAAGCTCGCCAGGAAGGTCGCCAAGGGCAAGGGCTTTGACCTGGTCGACCTCAAGAGCCAGCTGGAACAACTGCAGAAAATGGGCGGGGTCGGGGCGCTCATGGACAAATTGCCCCAGGCGGCCACCCGCGGCGGGAAGCTGCCCGCGGACGGCGGCGACAAAGATGTCCGACGGCAGATCGCCATCATCAATTCCATGACCCGGAAGGAGCGCCGTAACCCAGGGCTGCTGGATGGCTCCCGGCGGCGGCGGATCGCGGCCGGCGCCGGGGTGCAGGTGCAGGACGTCAACAAGCTCATGAAGCAGTTCATGGAAATGCAGAAAATGATGAAAAGCATGGCTGGCGGGCGCATGAAGCGCATGCTGCAGGCCTTCAAGGGTGGGATGCCCCCGGGCTTCCCCGGGCAGTAGCAAAACAAGCTTTCCCTAACCCATTGGTTTGCGTAGAATCCGCGCTCTTTTTTGGCCGGCCGGGACGGGCAGTTCGCCCCGGGGCTACGTAACTTGAAGGTTCAATGACATGGTGACAATTCGTCTGACCCGCCGCGGTGCCACTAACACGCCGTTCTATCACGTCGTGGTGACCGACAGCCGCAAGCGCCAGGGTGGCAAGAGCCTGGAGCAGGTCGGTTTCTTCAACCCGAA
>DASYKM010000004.1:0-8672 GCA_035995425.1 Steroidobacteraceae bacterium | reverse complement strand
TTGTTGAGGCAACTCACCCTTATCGGTAACTTGTGCTCGTGCTGTCACAGCAAGCGACAGTCCAATCAGCATTGACACGGCCTGCACAAAGCTTGCTTTCATGATTGCCCCTTGAACAAATGAACGGCTAACAGTGATCTGCACAAGCATTCAACGATCGTCCGTCCACCATCATGGGCGCGGTCGAGATGCGGCGGTCGAATGATTTACTGCTCTTCTCGACGGAAATGCCTATTTTTGTAGCGTCTTCCACTTGGAGCTTTTCTGCGGGGTTTCTGCGAATTTCGGGGAGTGTACGGGTTGCTGAGGGGACATGAGGGAGACAAGAATAGTTTGCACGCTCCTTGTCTCCTCAAACGAGAAGTTCTGAGAGAACTTCAGCTTGCACTTTCAGCGTGCCGCGAGCCGCCAAAGCGAAGTGATTTCAGCCGCGCGCGCGTCATGGAGGGCATCCGTCTTGTCGGCGGCTCGCGGATGCCGCGGCGGCACATCGTGTCGCGCCAGGACGCGTAGCCCGTGCGCTTCGAACTCTTCGAGCAAGCTTGCGCGGGTCCGCAAACCGAGGTGCTCCGCCAGGTCGGAGAGGATCAACCACCCCTCACCGCCCGGCAGCAGATGCCCTGGCAGCTTCGCCAGGAATCCACGCAGCATCTGGCTATCCGGGTCGTAAATTCCGTTTTCCATGGGGGAGCTCGGCCGGGCGGGAATCCAGGGCGGATTGCAGACCACGAGTGCCGCGCGACCTTCGGGAAAAAGGTCCGCCTGCACGACCTCGATTCGTTCCGAGAGCCCTAACTGTCGAACGTTTTCATGCGCACAAGCCAGCGCGCGCGGGTCGAGATCGGTAGCGACCACGCGTTCGAGGCCACGCCGGGCCAGCACCGCGGCAAGCACGCCAGTGCCCGTGCCGATATCGAAAGCGATGCTTGCTGAAGCGCACACAGCCGGCAGAAGCGTAGTACTTACCAGGTCGACGTACTCACGGCGGATCGGCGCGAAGACACCGAAGTGCGGATGAATTCGGCCGCCCGCTTCCGGGAGGTCGATGCCTTTCGTGCGCCACTCGTGCGCACCGATCACGCCCTGCAGTCCACGCAGCGACGTGAGTGATGCCGTCTCCGCGGGGCCGAAGGCCTCGGCGCAGGCTTGCCGGATATCCGGCGCTCGTCGCAAAGGGATCGAGTAGTCGTCGGTGAGCGGGATCAAGAGTGAGTTCAACGTACGGGCCCGCTGCGACCTGGCTTGTCGGTAGAGATGGAATGCTTCGGCCGAATTGCTGATTGAAGTTCCGGCCAGTGAATTTGTGGCTGAAGTAGCGGCTGAGGTTTTCGAGACGCGCTTCGGACGATCCGCGCGATTCCCCAACGCGCTCAACATCTGGCGGGCCTCTTGAAAATCACCGCGCCAGAGAAGCGCAGTCCCCTGACACGCGAGATCATAGGCCGCATCTGCTGTCATTTTTCCGTCAGCGACAACGACGCGCTTGGGAGGCGGCGTACCGCCATGGGAGCGCCACCTTGCCTCGAATGCCTTGCCGTCTTCGAGCCAATGAATGATCGGATGGATCACTTCAGCAATGGGTGGTCAGTCGGCAGCTGCTTCGAATACCAGATGGCCAGCTTGTGCCGCATGGTCGTCTCGGCGACCTGGTCTTCGGGAAGCGGCTGGATCATCTTGTCGTGCACCAGGAGTCGGTAAACGTAGAGCAACTTCTGGCTCGCGGAATCCGTCGGTTCGAACTCAACGGCGCCGCGCTCCTGCGCGTATTTCATCGCTGCAAGCAGCCCCGCCTTGAACAGCTCGGCCTCGTGTTTCAGTTTCTTCATGGCGATCGCCTTCCACACCAATGAGCAGGCGCACAGCCTAACTCGCTTTTGGCGCGATGGACTACGCCGCCGACCGGCGCTGAAGATTGAACATGACGAGGATGATGCCGATGCCCGCCAGCGTCTGGCCAAGCATCACCAGCGGACCCACGAGGATTGCGAGGTAAATCAGACCCATCATGGCCTGGCCTTGACTGTGGACGTCCAGGTCCGACGCAACAGGCCAGCCGCCGAAGAACGCGAGCACGAAGACGACTACGGACGCAATGAGAACCCCATGCCCTGGCCCATCAACCGGTACGCGCGTGAACACTCCCATGAAGAAGAGGATTGCGCCGGCGATCAGCAGGCACAGCCAAAGTGCCAGGCTCGGCGACAGTGAAGTCAGTGGTTCCAGCAGGCCAAAGCAAATCCCGATTACGACTGTGAATGCGAGCAGCACACAGACCAGGGTGCCAGGACCCGCGGTGGTGGCGTCGCCGTGCTGCCCGGAATCTTCCGGTTCGAGGCGCGAAGCCAGCGCGAGGAATGACCATAGCCACGCCGCCATGCCCAGATACTCCGTCATCTGGTGGAGGCGAAAGCCGCCGAATGGCAGGCGCGGCTGGAGCTCCTGGCTTCGTGTCCAGATGATGGCGAGCAGCCCGACGGCTCCAAAAATCCACAGATAGTTAGTCTGCACGACGCGGTCGGCGGGCGAATTGCCGCGGAGGCACAGCACCTGGGCGATCAGCAGCGCCGGGATCGCAACCAGCAATGCCATCATCCACTCGGGCAGTCCGTGGAGAAACAGCGCCAGAAGCGCTCCGAGCTTGAATTGCAGCGCGATGGCGGTGACGCCGACGAACAGCATCCAGCGCGGCGGAAGGAATCTGACGGTAGCGACAGCGGCCGCCGCAAACGCCAGCGGGACGAGCGGGCGGATCACCTTTCCTCCCGCGCCGTAGCTCACGCTCCATCCGAGGATGGGCGCGATTCGCACCAACAGATAGAAGCCGCCGGCTATCAGCAGCACCCGCGTGAATGGATCGGGAATGTCCCCTTCCTCCTCCAGGAGCTTCGAGGCGATCGCCCAGGCAGCGGCGCCAAAAGCACCCCACGACAACAACGCTTGCACGGTGATTGCGTGCCAGCCGAAGACGGCCGACATCAGCGACGCGGCGGCGTCGCCACAGAAATAGCCGAGCAGAATGGCGAGGCCCATTGTTAGGGCGATCTTTCTTGTCACGTGCGCTCCCTCCCAGGAGTCGCACATTCTGCCCGACTATCCTTTCGAGCAGTACCCGCCGCGTCACGGCGTCATTTGCGCGCCCCCAGCCGCGCGAGCATGGCTGACAGATCTTCCGGGCTGATATAAAAGTGTTCGCACACTCGCCCCCATAACATCGCCGTCGGCACGTTCCTTCCATTGCGCTCTTTCTGCGCTTCGTGGAGGACGCGTAGCACGATCCGTTCTTCCTGCGTCAATCCATCGCGAACATCGGGAGTGCCGGGGTAGCGCATCGGGCGCAATGGTAGCGCTGTGCGCCGCCCGACGCTCGCGCATCGTGACCCGGGCGGCGAACTGCCGTAGATTGCGCCGCTCGATTCTTATCAGGCTGAGGGGATCCGAATGAATCGCGCGGCTCTGTTGCTGGCATCTATGATTTGCGCACGATCGGCGGGTGCCGCCGATGTCGACTGGCCGAGCTACGGCGGCGACGACGCCAAGACGCGTCATTCCTCGCTCACGCAGATCAACCGCGACAACGTCAATCAACTTGCGCTCGCGTGGCAGTTCGACACCGCCGCGAAAGGCGACACCCAGACCCAGCCGATCGTCGTCGGCCGGACCTTGTATGGATACACGCCTTCACACAAAGCATTCGCGCTCGACGCGGCGACTGGCAAACAACTCTGGCAGTTCGACTCCGGGCTTGCGGGTGTGGGCGCAAACCGCGGCCTCATGTACTGGACCGATGGCAAAGACGCACGGGTATTCGCCGCGATCGACAACTTCGTCTATGCATTGGACGCGCTCACCGGCACACCCATCGGCACTTTTGGCAACGGTGGTCGCATCGACTTGCGCGAGAATCTGGGTCGCGATCCGGCGTCACAGTCCGTGCGCCTCACCTCACCCGGCGTCGTCTACCGCGAGCTCCTGATCCTCGGCGGACGCGTGAGCGAAGGCCTGCCGGCATCGCCAGGCAACATCCGCGCCTACGACGTGAGAACCGGCGCGCTGCGCTGGACCTTCCGCACCATTCCGCAGCCGGGCGAGCCCGGCTACGACACCTGGCCCAAAGATGCCTGGCGATACATTGGCGGCGCCAACAGCTGGCCGGGCATGACCCTCGATCAGAAGCGCGGCATGGTGTTCGTACCCACCGGCTCGGCCGCCGCGGATTTCTACGGCGCCAATCGCCGGGGTGACAACCTGTACGCCAACTGCCTGCTGGCACTCGATGCCGCGACCGGCAAATTGCGCTGGCATTTTCAATTCGTGAAGCACGATGTGCTGGATCGTGACCTGCCGACCGCGCCCACACTCGTGACTGTGCGCGTGAAGGGGAAACGTGTCGAGGCGCTGGTGCAGACCACCAAGCAGGGATTCGTGTTCGTGCTCGATCGCGACACCGGCAAACCCGTATTCCCCATCGAAGAAGTGCCGGCGCCACCTACCGACGTCCCGGGTGAAACGGGCAGTCCGACCTACCTGCGGCCGAAGCTCCACGCGCCCTACGCGCGCCAGCGCCTGACGGCGAACGATCTCACCACGCGCACTCCGGAGGCGGCCACCTGGGCCCGCCAGCAGTTTGCGCAATTGCGAAGCGACGGGCCGTTCAAGCCGCTCGGCGTCGGCGTCGACACGACTATCTACCCGGGCTTTGACGGTGGCGCCGAATGGGGCGGACCGGCCTGGGATGCGGACACCGGCCTCCTCTATGTCAACGCCAACGAAATGGCCTGGCTGGGTTCTCTGGCTCCCAACGACCGCGGGCGCAGCACCGGCAAGTCCATCTACCTGCGCGATTGCGCCGCGTGCCACGGCGACGACGGCCAGGGATCACCGCCACAGTTTCCGGCGCTCGGCGGCGTCACCCAGCGACTGACACCGGCAGGCTTTGCCGAACGGGTACGCAAGGGCGGCGGTCGCATGCCCGCGTTTCCCAACATGCAGGACGAAGCGCTGCACGCGATCGGAATGTTCCTGGCGGATGGCAGCGACATTCCCGCCGGAACACCCGACAACTCTCCTATCAATCAGGAGTATCGGTTCACGGGCTATCGCCGCTGGCTCGATCCGGACGGCTATCCGGCCGTCGGTCTGCCCTGGGGAACGCTCAGTGCCATCGACCTCGCCACCGGCAAGTACGCCTGGCGAATCCCTTTCGGAGAGTTTCCCGAGCTCGTGGCGCGTGGGCTCAAGGACACCGGCAGCGAGAACTACGGCGGACCGCTGGTCACCTCCGGCGGCCTGGTATTCATCGGCGCCACGATCCACGATCGCAAGTTCCGCGCCTTCGACAAGTCGAACGGCAAACTACTGTGGGAAACGGCCCTGCCCTACTCGGCCGACGCCACGCCCATCACTTATCAGATCGACGGGCGCCAGTACGTGGCCATCTTTGCCAGCGGAGGGAAGGAGCGCACGGGTTCGGGCGGCGGCGTCTATCTTTCATATGCGCTCCCGGCACCGCGCTAGACCGAGCGCATCATGAACCGCGTGGCATGAAGTCGAGCGCCACTGAATTCATGCAATACCGCAATCCGGTGGGATCCGGTCCGTCCTCGAACACGTGCCCGAGGTGCGCGCTGCAGCGTTTGCAGGACACTTCGGTACCCATGGTAAAGCTGCTGAATCCCGACTCGATGACATTCGCACTCGAGATCGGCTTCCAGAAACTCGGCCAGCCGGTGCCGGACTCGAACTTGGTTTTCGAATCGAACAGCGCAGTCTCGCAGCAGATGCAGCGATACAGGCCGTCGGCATGATTCGCGTTGTACTTGCCGGTACCGGCACGCTCGGTGCCGGCCTTGCGCGTCACCACGAATGATTCCGGCGCGAGCTGCTTGCGCCATTCCTCATCGGACTTGATGACACGCGCCACGGTCACCTTCCCGAGGCTCTTGCCCGCGGCGGAAAAATTCTCGATTTCCACGTTCACCGGCGTGATCTTGTCGGCCGCACGCGCGCAGGCGGCGACGGCCAGTGCCACCGGCGTTGCCAGCGCACCAAACAGGAATGCGCGCCGTGAAGATCCTGAATCGTCCATTGCCGTCTCCTTGCGCTCAACCAAAGGTGAATGAATAGGCTTCGACGTTCGCGTCGAGAAACTCGATGACGAACTCGTGTTCCTGCACCGCGCCCGACTGCCGGATGAGCTGATACAGCCGCTGTTCGCGTACCGTGCCGTTGCCGTTCGCGTCGATGTCCATGCCGTGATCCGCTTGCGGCGGCTTGCCATCGAGCAGAACGCGGAAGCGCACCGCCTTGGCCTGTGAACCCGGCCCGAGGACCAGGTGCAGATCGCGCGCGCGAAATCGGAAAGCTATCCGTCCGGGTGTCGCCTCGAGGCGCGCGCGCTCCTTCGACACTTGCCAGCGGCCCGAAAGCGCCCACTGGTTGAGCGACAGCGACGCCGGCAGCTCGTACGCCTTCACGGAATCGTGAGCGAACGAGCCCGGCGATGCGAAGTTTTCCGCGCGCTCGAACCCGAGATAGGTCTCGGGTGACGCCACATTCAACGTATCCGCCGCCGCGGAGATGCCCTCGCCGGCCGCGTCGTCGATGGGATCCGGTAGTTTGGCTACGCCGGCTTCGGTGAGCAACTTGCGGATGGTGCGTTCGGAGCGCTCGTATTTCCCCTCACCGAAATGATGGCCGCGGATCTGCCCCTTGGCGTCGATGAAGTAGTGCGCCGGCCAGAATTGATTGTTGAACGCCTTCCAGATGGCGTAGTCGTTGTCGAGCGCCACCGGATACTGGATGCCGAACTTCGCCACCGCCTGGCGCACGTTGTCGGTGTCTTTCTCGAAGGCGAACTCTGGCGAATGCACGCCGATGATCACCAGCCCGGAATCCTTGTAGTGGCTGTACCAGGCGTTGATGTAAGGCAGCGCGCGCAGGCAATTGATGCAGGAGTACGTCCAGAAATCGATGACCACGACCTTGCCGCGCAAGCCTTCGCGCGTGAGTGGCTGCGAGTTGAGCCAGCCGGTGGCGCCGGCGAGCGGCGGCATTTCGCCTTCGACCGCATCCTGGCCCGTGCCGTGGCTCGAGGACATCATGGCGCCGCCAGCCATCGCCTCGTTGCCGCCCTTGTCGGGGCCGGTGTTCGCGGCCATCATCGCGCCGCCCGCTTCCGGCTGCGATTCGGGCTGGAACTTCCCTAACAACCACTGCTCGATCCGGTTGGTGCGTTCGGCGGAAAGGTTGGTCAACACACCCGTGTCCCAGCCGAGCGCGATCGTGGTTACGCCCGCGAGCACCGCCACTCCGAGCGCCCGCCGCACCCACTCACCGGCGCCGAGCGAACGCTTCAGTGCGGCGAACACCCGCCCGCCGATGAGCGTGGCCAGCGCCAGCGACGCCACCGCGCCCGCCGAATAGGCGAACAGCAACAGCGAAGTCTGCGCATTCGGCCCGTTGATGGCCGCCCCGGTCAGGATGAGCCCCAGAATCGGCCCGGCGCACGGCGCCCACAGGAATCCGGTCGCCACGCCTAACAAGACGGACTGCTTCGCCGAGGGTTCGGCACCGCCGCCGCCGGTCAGCAGGCGGTTGCCGAAGGCCACGAAGGGCCTCGAGATGAAATCCGCCACGCGCCTCGACAGCAGCGCCACGCCAAACACCGCCAGCAAAACCAAAGCCAGGATGCGGCCGGCACCGTTGACGCGAACCGCCCAGGCACCGCCCACCGCCGCAAGCGTGGCGATGGCCGCGAAAGTCAGCGCCATGCCGGCGAGCAAGGGCAGCGTGCTGCGCGCGAATGAACGGTCGGCGCGCGCGAACACGAACGGCAGCACCGGCAGGATGCAGGGGCTGAGGATGGTCAGCGCGCCACCGAGGAATGCCAGCAGGGCTAACAACATTATCTCGAGCTCGCCACGGTCACGGCCCGCGCGTTGTACAGCGACGGCAGCACGCGCTGAAAGTTGCGCACCTTGGGCAGGTCGTTGATGACGATGTACGGATTGCCCGGATGGTTGAGCAGGTAATCCTGGTGATAGCCTTCCGCCGCATAAAAGCCCTTGAGCGGATCGACGCGCGTGACGATGCTGCGCGGATACAATCCCGCCTTGTTGAGCTGCGCGATGTAGGCTTCGGCGATCTTCTTCTGCGTGTCGTCGGCGTAGAAAATCGCCGAGCGGTACTGCGTGCCCGAGTCCGGACCCTGGCGGTTCAACTGCGTGGGGTCGTGCGCCACCGAAAAGAACACCTGCAGAATCTGCCCGTACGTCACCTGCGCGGGATCGAAGAGGATCTGCACGGATTCGGCATGACCCGAATCGCCATCGCTCACCGACTCATAGTCGGCGGTCGAGCGCTCGCCACCGGCGTATCCGGAGAGCACATTCTTCACGCCTTTCAGGTGCTGGAAGACGCCCTGCACTCCCCAGAAGCAGCCACCCGCCACGACCGCGGTTTGCAGTTTCCCGGACACCGCGGTCTGCCCCGCTTTGGCCTGCTCCGTCTTGGGCTGGTCGAACGCCGGCGCGGGAATCGTCACGGCCTCTTCCGCGCATGCGGCAACGCTCACCAATACAGCCATCAAGCCCAGGATTCGCAACATGAAACCTCCACGTCTGTGAGTACGGATGAGACCGGGAGTCCCGATGCATTATTTCGCGCGGCGACGC
>DASYKM010000003.1:0-6713 GCA_035995425.1 Steroidobacteraceae bacterium | reverse complement strand
TGGTGCTCGGCTCGGCGACGCCATCGCTCGAAACCCTGCAGAACGTCGAGAGCGGCAGATTCACGCGACTGTCGTTGCCGCGGCGCGCCGGCCAGGCGCTGCCACCGCGAGCCGCGGTCATCGACCTGCGTGAACACGCGGTGCGCCAGGGAATTTCGACTCCCGCGGTCGAAGCCATGCAGCGTCACCTTGCCGATGACGGCCAGGTACTGGTGTTCATCAACCGCCGCGGTTATTCACCGACGCTCGCCTGCACGGCCTGCGGCTGGGTTGCGCCCTGCCGCGACTGCGACGCGCGGCTCACGGTGCACCTGGGCGCCTCGCGGCTGCGCTGCCATCACTGCGGCGCCGATGCGCCGCTGCCGGAGAATTGCCCGCAGTGCGGTTACGCCGTCAAGCACGTGGGCCAGGGCACCGAACGCGTCGAGGAGACGCTGGCGAAACTGTTTCCGGAGATGCCCATCGTGCGCCTCGACCGCGACGCAGTGCGCAAGCGCGGCGACATGGAGGCGGTAGTTAGTCGGATCGCCAGCGGCGAGGCGCGCATCCTGGTCGGCACGCAGATGGTGACCAAGGGCCACGACTTCCCGAGTGTCACGCTGGTCGTGGTGCTGAACGCCGACCAGGGATTGTTCAGCACGGACTTCCGCGCTCCCGAACGGGTGGCGCAGACCATCATCCAGGTGGCGGGCCGCGCCGGGCGCGGAACCAAGCCGGGCGAAGTGCTCATCCAGACCGAATACCCCGAGCATCCCCTGCTGCGCAGCCTGCTCAACGAGGGATACGACGGCTTTGCCCGCGCCGCGCTCGCCGAACGCGCGGCCGCGCACTGGCCACCATTCGCGCACGTGGCCGCGTTGCGCGCGTCCGCGACCGCGCTGGCGCCGGCGATCGAATTCCTGCGCGCGGCGCGCCAGCTCGCCGGCCGCGGGCGCGAGGTCAAGGTGCTGGGACCCGCACCCGCGGCGATGACCAAGCGCGCCGCGCGTTACCACGCGCAACTGCTCATGGAGTCGCCCGAGCGCGCGCCCCTGCATCGGCTGCTGAACGAATGGTTGCCGCGCGTGGAAGCGCTCAAGACTCCGCGCGATTTGCGCTGGTCGCTCGACGTGGATCCGCTCGATCTCTTCTAGCTTCCCGCGGGACGCGGGCCGCTCCAGCCCGAAAGACGCGCGCTCTGCTCGGCCGCGGCGTCCAGGGCGGGACCGTCGGCGCGAGCTTCGATGACGCGCAGTATCGCCGGCGTCAGCGCCGAGCTCGCCTGTTGCAGGTCGCCTTGCGGCGCCGCCGATGAGTCGGTGGCCGCGACTTGCCAGTCGGACCCGACGCGACACGCGAGCCCGGTAGTCCGCGTGGCGTGCATCACGAAGCTGCGACAGAAGTTGCCGTCGCGCGCCTTGAACGTGAGACCGATCAACACCGGCTCCTCGCCGCGCTGCTCGCTCGCGAGCTGGCTTTCGAGAGCGCGCGCGAGCTCGCCGCGGGCCAGCAGTGCATCCTTGCCCGCGACCACCGGGGAGGAATCCGCCGGCGCAGACAGGCGCCAGGAAAGCAGCACTCCGAGCACCAGGCTTGCCGCCATGGCAGTCCACTCGCGCGCGCTCCATGGCGGGCCAGGTGCCCGTCCGGCGCGCGCGGGAAATTGCAGCACCTTGCCACGGCGCGGCCCCGCGGCCGGTGCCGCTCCGGCGCGCGCGGCATTCTCGAGGCGCTCCGGCACTGGCTCGTCGAGCACCTTCGCAAATGCGCCGGCAAGCCGCGAACGCAACGCGCGCTGTTGTTCGACACGTTTCGCGAGCTCGACGTCGTTCTCGATCGCGGCCGCGATCTGCGCGCGTTGCACGGCGTCGAGCTCGCCGTCGGCATAGGCCATCAGTGTTTCGTCGTCGTAGTTCACGGAGCCCTCTCGTCGCTCATCAGCGCGGCCGCGAGCGCCGTACGTCCGCGAGCCAGCCGGCTGGTGAGCGTGCCCATGGGGATGTCGAGCACTTCGGCCGCCTCCTTGTACGACAGACCTTCGACCAGCACGAGCGCGATCGCCAGGCGTTGCTCTTCGGGTAGTTTGTTCATGGCTTCCGACACCGACCACAGGTTCGTATCCGTATCGACCGGCGAAACGGCCGGATGTTCGCCGCTGTCTTCGGGCAAAGCGACTTCACCGCGCCGGCTGCGCGCGCGCAGGTTGTCCACCCACGCATTCTTCATGATGCCGAACATCCAGCTCGCGAGACTGCTGCCCGGCTTTCGCTGCGCGAGATGAGTCCAGGCGCGCTCCACCACCGACTGCACGAGATCGTCGGCGTCATGCTGGTGGCGCGACAACGAGCGCGCGAAGCGGCGCAGCCGCGGCAGCAGCTCGACGATGCGTTCACCGATTTCCTCCGACGTATCAGTCATGCTTTCATGTTGGATAATACGTCTGGCGAGGCCGATTTCTTCCATGCGTGCAAAAGCCTTCATTTTCGCCGTCCTGATGGCGCTCTCGGCATCGGCGCAATTGCCGCGGGTACCGCTGCCGCCGGTATCGGTGCCGGGAGTTCAACTGCCCTCACTGCCCGAGGCCACGCGAGGCATCGGCGGCCGATTGCGCGAGCTCACCGGCGCGCGCGCGTTGCGCGCCGAACGACTGTTCGATGAACATCGCGCCGAGCTCGATCGCGATGTACGTGGCGATCTGGTGGTGCGTGCCGAGGTGATCGCCATCGACATCACCGACGACGCGCTGGCGCTCGCGTTGAAAGCCAGGTTCCTCGTGCGGCGGATACACGAACTGCCCGACCTCGGCATGAAGATCACTGTGCTGCAGACGCCGGAAGGAATGAGTGCAACGCGCGGACTCAAGCGGCTGCGCAAGCTCGACCCGCAAGGCAGCTACGACTACAACCACGTGTACTTCGACGGCGGCGAAGTGGGTGTGGGCGCCGCCGTGCAGGCGAACGGCGAAGCGAGAGGTGTTTTCGGCGGCCCCGGCCGCGTGGGTCTCATCGATGGCGGCGTCGACACTGCGCATGAGGTGTTCAAGGGCATCAGGATTCATCACGCGGGCTGTGACGGCAAAGTGGTGCCGAGTCCGCACGGCACGGCGGTCGCCTATCTGCTCGTCAGTCGCAACGGCGTGGGTGAGATCTTCGCCGCGGACGTCTATTGCGGCGAGGCCGCGGGCGGCGCAATCGACTCGGTGTCCGAGGCCTTTGGCTGGATGGCACGCGAGCGGGTGGCCGTCATCAACGTAAGCCTGGTCGGTCCACGCAACAAGCTCATGGAGCGCGTTGTGAAAACCCTGGTCGCGCGTGGCCACTTGATCGTCGCCGCGGTGGGAAACGACGGACCGGCCGCACCGCCCTTGTTTCCGGCCTCGTATGACGGCGTGATCGGCGTGACGGCGGTCGACGCAAGACATCGCGTGCTCATCGAGGCCTGTCGCGGCAAGCAGGTGGATTTCGCCGCGAAGGGAACGGATTTTTCCGCGGCGGCCGCCGCGCCCGATGTGTTCGTGCCCGTACGCGGCACCTCCTTCGCCTCGCCGATCATCGCAACGATGTTTGCCTCGGAACTCGATACACCGGATCCCGCACAGGTGCAGCTCGCCCTCGCAAAGTGGAAAGCCGTCGCGAACGATCTCGGCAAACCCGGACGAGACGATGTGTACGGCGAAGGTGAACTGGGCGACAACGCCGACCCGCATCCACCGGGACAGGCTAATTAATAGAGTGGGTTAAGTTAAATAGAAGTTTCTCGGCGGCCCGGGAAGAAAACAGCGACTCCGGGCGTAGTACCTCCTGAGAGCTGCGGATAGTCCGCGGCGCGCAAACCAGCAATTCAGGAGCAAAGACATGAACTACAAACACTTGATCAAGCCGATCGCGGTGCTCGCGTTGTTCTGCGGCGCGCCCGTGCTTGAGGCACAGGTACTCGGTGGCGGCGCGGGCGGCGGACTCGGTGGCTCGCTCGGCGGCACGCTCGGTGGCGGCATGGGGCAGGGTGTGAGCGGCACACTCGGCGGCATGGGCCAGGGCAATGCCAACGGCGGACTCGGGGGCACTCTCGACCACACCGACACATTGCGTCGTCACACTTCCGGCGCTCTCGAGCGTACGCGCGAGACCACGGGCCACGTGGGTGACCGTGCCGCGAACACGCGCGACACGGTGCAGGGCGCGGCTTCCGGCGCGATGTCGTCGACCAACGCAACCGTCGGTGGAGCAGCCAGCGGTGCCGCGAGTGCGGCGACAAATGGCGTCGCGGGAAGTGCTGGTGCCGCAGGCAATACGGCCGGCGCCGCGAGCGGCTCGCTGTCAGGCGTGAGTGGCGCGGCCAATGAAGACATGGCAGGTAACCTTGCCGGGTCGCTCGACTCCGTGAAGGATTCTGCGCCGCAGGCGCCGGCACGTTCCGCTCCGACGACACCCGCTGCTCCGGGTGCACTCCCGACGCTGCCCGCGCTTCCGGCGGGTGACAAGCACGCCGCCGCGAACGGCAACGCTGCGGGCGGTCTCGCCGGATCGCTGGACTCGGCTCGCAATGCCGCGCCGGAACCGACCTCGGCTCCGTCCAGCGAGCAGAAGCCGAAGCCGCATGCATCGGCCAACGCGAATGGCTCGGGCTCGCTGACCGGTTCGCTCGCAAAACCTGCGCCGACGGAGTCGAGTCAGCCGCGCAGCTTCACCTCGCCGGTGAACGCCGAGGCCAACGCAAATGCGAACGGCGACGCAGCGGTGAGCGCGAGCCGCCAGCAGTAGTCGCAGGCGGGCAAGAGAAAGCGGCGGGGCCTCTCGGTCCCGCCGCTGTCATTTTCAGCCTGGATCGATCAGTTTGGGTCGATCAGCTTTGGGGCTGCGGCGGGTGATGACCAGGACCGCCGTGCTTGAGCTCATCCTTGCTCAACTGGCCGTTCTTGTCCGTATCCAGCGTGGTGAAACGATCCGCGAGGCGAGGCATCTTGGCCTGAACTTCGTCCAGCGAAAGCTGGCCGTCGCCGTTGGCATCGGCCTCCTTGAAACGCGCTTCCATCTTTTCCTTCATTTCGCCGCGCATGTGTTCGTGCCGTGCTTCACGGGCCTGCTTCATCTCCTCGGACGTGATGTAGCCGTCCTTGTTCAGGTCGAGCTTGTCGAACCATTCGGCGGAGCGTTCGGCGCCGGCGCTCGTAGCCTCCGCACGCGACACGCGGCCGTCGCCGTCCTTGTCGGCACGCATGGCATCGTGAGGCGCGTCGGAACGCGGCGTATCGCCTGCGAAGGAGGCACCAGCGAACAGCGTGGCAAGCCCTAGGGCGTAAACCAAAGTCTTCATCGTAAGTCTCCTGGAGAAATTGAGCCCTGCAAGGGAATAACGCCCTCGTCGCGACTTGGTTTACACGCGGGGGTTTACAGGTACGAGACTTGTTAAGATCGCGCCGGTTCAATCGAGTTCCAGACAGGGCCCCCCGTGAAATCCGAGCTTGAGCGCCTGCTTCGCGAGGCGCTGCGATCACTTGTTCCCGCCGTTTTGTCAGAACCGGCAGATCCCGCCCAGGTGGTGGTCGAACGCGCGCGCGATGCGCAGCACGGCGACTTCCAGAGCAACATCGCCATGCGCATCGCCAAGGCGGCGCGCAAGAATCCGCGCGAGCTGGCGCAGGCGCTGGTCGCCGCGCTGCCTGCAAATACGTTGATCGCGAGCGCGGAAGTCGCCGGCGCAGGGTTCATCAATTTCCGGCTGGTGAAGAACGCATGGTTCGCGGCGCTCGAGAGCGTCGCCGCTCAGGGCGCGGCTTACGGGCGCAGCAAGGTCGGCGCCGGCCGCAAGGTGATGGTGGAGTTCGTGTCCGCCAATCCCACCGGCCCCATGCATGTCGGGCATGGCCGCGGCGCGGCCTACGGTGCGACGCTCGGCAATCTGCTCGAGGCCACCGGGCACTCGACTTACCGTGAGTACTACATCAACGATGCCGGTCGACAGATCGACATTCTCGCGATCAGCGTCTATCTACGTTATCTCGAGCTGTGCGGTGAGAGCGTCGCGTTTCCGTCGAACGGTTATCGCGCCGAGTACATCCTGCCGGTCGCGAAGGGGCTGCACGAGAAACGCGGCGATGCGCTGCGGCGCCCGGCTGCGGACGTAGCGCGCGGCGCTCCGCCCGACGCGCCGGCCGGCGACAAGGACAAGCACATCGACGGGCTCATCGAGAATGCGCGCCGCGCGTTGGGCGTGCCGGAGTTCGACTCCATCGTCCTGTTCGCGCGCGATGCGATGATGGCCGACATCCGCAACGACCTCGAAGAGTTCGGCGTGCGCTTCGACAACTGGTATTCCGAGCGCGAGCTGACCCGCAGCGGCGCCATCGAGAAAGTGCTCGACGCCTTGCGTGCGAGCGGCCACGTCTACGTCAAGGACGGAGCAACCTGGTTCAAGTCCACGGATTTCGGCGACGACGAAGATCGCGTGATCATTCGTGAGAATGGCGTCGGCACCTATTTCGCGGCGGACATCGCCTACCACTTCGACAAGCGGCAGCGCGGCCACGACCTGCTGATCGACGTCTGGGGCGCCGATCACCACGGTTACGTCGCGCGCGTGCGCGGCGCGTTGATGGCGCTCGGCGCGCCCGGCGACTGCTTCGAAGTCACGCTCATGCAGTTGGTGAGTCTGTTCCGCGGCGGCGAAAAGCTCGCCATGGGCAAGCGCGAGGGCAACTTCGTCACGTTGCGCGACCTGCGCAATGACGTCGGCAA
>DASYKM010000002.1:0-44347 GCA_035995425.1 Steroidobacteraceae bacterium | reverse complement strand
GCGCACGTTTTCAAGGCAGCGGAGTTTCCTTCGCACCGAATCAGGCGTAGGTTGTTTGCCCATGAGGGATTCGCCGATCAACCGTCGCACGACGCTGCAGGCGCTGCTCGCTCTCGGCGGCTTTTCCTGCTCGCGTACTCTTTTCGCCGAACCGAATATCGCCACGCGCCTTCCCGGTTCTCCCGAAGATCTGTCGGGTGCGCTCGCCGATCCCGACCCATTGTTTGCCGCACCCACGCGACTCGATCGCATCGGCCGCGTGATGACGCGCGTCATGGTGAACGGCAAGGGACCTTTTCGCTTCGTGATCGACACCGGTGCCAGCCGCTCGACGCTGGCGCCGCACCTCGCGCGGGCACTCAACCTCCAGCCGTCCGTGGGCCGCAATGTCATGCTCAACGGAGTCACCGGCGCCGCCGAAGTGACCACGGTCGCGGTCGACAGCCTCGAGATCGGCGCGCTGAAATTCGAAAAGCAGGATCTGCCGGTTATCTTCACATCCATCATGGGCAACGCCGACGGCATCCTGGGCGTCGCCGGTTTCCAGGATCAGCGCATCGACGTCGATTTCAAGCGCGATCGCGTCAGCGTGCTCGAGTCCAACGGCAAGCGGCCTCACTACAGCATGGTGACGGCGCGCGCCACGCGTAACAACAATGGACTCATGATCGTCGACGTGCGCGTCGGCCGGCGCATCCGCGCCAAGGCCGTCATCGACACGGGCGCCGAACGCACGCTCGGCAACCTCGCGCTGCAGAATGCGATGAACAAGAATCGCCGGCGGAAACGAGAGGTCGTGGCGGCGATGGTCCACGGGGCAACGCCCGATATCACCGACGGTGACGTCCAGGAAATCAAGGAAGCGACGATTGGCGACATGACACTTTCGAACCTGGAAGTGATCTTCGCCGACTTCCACGTGTTCAAGCTGTGGGGGCTCGACCAGGAGCCGGCGATGCTGATCGGCATGGACATGCTCGGCGTGCTCGAGCGGCTCGTCATCGACTATCGTCGCAACGAAGTGAGCATGTACGGCGAACGCGCCTCGTCGCGGCTCGTCCAGCGCTGAACCGCTTAGCTGACGAACCCGCTCTTGATGGCGAGGCTCGCTGCTAGACTAAGCAGCAGCCATGCAGCCCCCAAATCCCATTCGAGAATGGCGCAACGTCTCCGCGAGCGTCTTTCACGGCGAGATCATGCCCCTCAGCCAGCCGGCGGTGCTTCGCGGGCTGGTGCGCGACTGGCCGGCGGTGGGCGCGGGCCTCGAGTCTCCCGCCGCGATCGCTAACTACCTCCGCGGTTTCGATACGGGCGCCATGGTCGACACCATGTACGGAGACCCGGCGATCGGCGGGCATTTCTTCTACAACGACGAGCTGACCGGCCACAATTTCGAGCGCCGCCCCGCGGCCTTCGCCCGCTCGCTCGAGCAGCTGGTCGCGCTCATCGAGAATCCGGCGCCGCCGTCCATATACGCGGGCGCCGTACCGACGCCGTCGAGCCTGCCGGGATTCACGCGCGACAATGTGCTGGCGCTCATCGACGCCGCCATCGTGCCGCGCATCTGGGTGGGCAATCGCGTCACCGTGCCGGCGCACTACGACCTGTCATACAACGTGGCCTGCGTGGTCGCCGGCCGTCGCCGCTTCACGCTGTTCCCGCCCGAGCAGTTGCTCAATCTTTACGTGGGCCCGCTCGAATACACGCTGGCCGGACAACCCATCAGCATGGTTCGTCTCGACCGTCCGGACTACGACCGCTACCCGAAGTTTCGCGAAGCGCTGGCGCAGGCCCAGGTCGCGGAGTTGGAACCCGGCGATGCGCTGTTCATTCCCTACATGTGGTGGCATCACGTCGAGTCGCTCGCGCCGTTCAACGTGCTCGTGAACTACTGGTGGGACGACCAGCCTGCCTGGAATGGCTCACCCTTCGAAGTGCTGCTGCATGGCCTGATGGCGATCCGCGCGCTGCCACCGCAGCGGCGCGAGATCTGGCGCAAGGTGTTCGATCACTACGTCTTCCAGACCGGCGGCGATCCGGTGGCGCACCTCACGCAGCCACAGCGCGGCATCCAGGGCACGCCTTCGGCGCAATTGGCCGAGATCGTCCGCAAGCACCTGGTGCAGATCCTGTCGCGCCGGCGCTGGTAGCCGCTCACGCCGGCAACCTGCCGGGTTATTGGCGCGCGGTGGCGAGCTTCAGGCCGAGCGCGATGAACATGGCACCGGCCATTTTGTTGAGCACGCCTGCCATCGACGGACGGCGCAGGAATGCCGAGCGCAATTTCGCCGCGCCGATCGCCAGCACCAGGCACCAGACCACGCCCAGCGCCACGAAGGTGAGGCCGAGCGCCAGGAAGGCCGCCACCTTGTTGGTGCTGGCGGCATCGATGAATTGCGGCATCAGCGCGAGAAAGAACAGCGCCACCTTGGGATTCAGCAGATTCGACACGATGCCGGAGCGAAACGCGGCCCAACGCCCGTCGCCGTCGCGGCGGGAATCTTCTCCCGGCAATCCGCTGGCGCGACTCAGCAGCGCGCGAACGCCGATATAAAATAGATAGGCCGCGCCCGCGAACTTGACCGCCATGAAGGCGTACGGTGAAGCCGCGAGCAATGCCGAGAGTCCGAGTGCCGCGGCGAACGTGTGCAACACACTGCCGGCGCTGATGCCGAGCGCGGCCGCAATGCCGGCACTTCGGCCGCCGGACATGCTGCGCCCGAGAATGAAAAAGGTGTCCTGCCCGGGCGTGATGACCAGTACCACCGCCGTGGCGATGAACAACCAGTAGTGATGAATGCCAAGCATGGGCGGCACTGTGCCGTGCCGCCCAGCCCCAGGCAAACAAGTATTTCTGGTGCTACGAAACGAAAGCCGCGGGTACCGGCTCCTCGCCGAGTGCGTTGCGCAGCACGGCCCAGTGCATGGCTTCATCGCCGAGGATGCTGGCCGCCGCCTTGGCGAGCTCCCGATCCTTGAACAACGGCACCGCGCCCAGATACGCGCTGACCGCGCCCTTCTCGAGCCCCGCGGCGAAGCGCAGCACATCGGCCTGTGTCTTCAGCGTGTCGACCGGAAAATTGTATTGCGCCTTAGCCATCGCGGCTTTGCCGCCGAGCTTGGTCACCGTCGACGCGAGCACGTCCGCATGTTGTTTGTGATGGCCCTGGAACGTGGTGGCGAGACTGAGCACCGGACCTTTGAGCAGACCGCTGCTGGCGCCGACTCCATACGCCGCGATGGCCTCCAGCTCCGCGGCCAGCGCGGTATTCAGGATGGCGACGTCGTTCGCCGGATTGCCAGACTTGTCCTGCGCGGCGGCCAGGGTGTCGCGTCCGGCGAGTAGCGCTACGGCGGCGGCCGACAGGCCGAGGCCGCTGCCTCCCAGAAAAGTGCGGCGTGCGAGGTGCACGTTGCCGAATAAACGAGGATCCAGGAAGGACATGGCTTTTCTCCGTAATTGAACGCACCAGTTCAATGCGTCAACTCGCGGATTTGTTCCGCCGCCGGGGAACCGTATTCCCGCAATGAGGAACATACCTCTCAGGCCCTTTCAATGAACGCATGGGGAAATGGACTGAAGCATGCTTTCCATACTGGTTTGCCACTCATATTTCTTGCGTTTCGATCAGAAACAGGTCAAACGCGCCAAGCCCTATCCGCCGCTCGCCACGCTGCAGGTGGCGTCGATGCTGCGCAAAGCCGGCCACGAGGTGTCGTTCTTTGACGCCATGCTCGCCGAGGATCTGTCACGTTTCGAACGGCAACTCGACCTGCTGCACCCGCAGCTGGTGCTGTTCTACGAAGACAATTTCAATTTCCTCAGCAAGATGTGCCTGGGGCGCATGCGTAGCGCCTGCTTCGAGATGCTCGGCCTGGCACGCAGGCGTGGAGCGCGGCTCATCACCGCCGGGTCGGACGCGTCCGACGCGGCCGGCGCCTATCTAGCCGCCGGCGCGGATGCGGTGTTGCACGGCGAAGGCTTCGCCGCGCTGCTGGCGCTGGTCGACAGGGTGAATGGCGACATCGCGCTCGACGCCGGCGCACTCGCGGCTGGCCTGGCGGACGTCAGCATCGCCGGACCCGCGGGCCCGCAGCGCTCACGCGCCGCGGCACGCCTGCCTGAACCGGCGCTCGCGCCGTTGCCCGCGTGGGATCTGATCGACATCGAGAAATACCGGCGCGTCTGGACCAAGGCTCATGGCTACTTCAGCCTGAACATGGCCTCTTCACGCGGCTGCTCGTTTCGATGCAACTGGTGCGCCAAGCCCATCTGGGGCAACCAGTACCTGCAGCGGCCGGCGCGCGAAACCGCCGCCGAGATGCTTTATCTGCGCCGTCACTATCGGCCCGATCACATCTGGTTTGCCGACGACATCTTCGGGTTCAAGGCCGACTGGGTGCGCGAATTCGCCGCGGCGCTGCATGAAGGCGGTGGCGGCGTGCCGTTCACCATCCAGCTGCGCGCCGACCTCGTAAACGCGCGCATGGCCGATGCGCTGGTCGCCGCCGGTTGCAAGGAAGTGTGGCTCGGCGCCGAAAGCGGCAGCCAGAAGATCCTCGATGCCATGAACAAGGGCACGCGCGTCGGCGAGATCGTGCAGGCGCGCCGGTTGTTGGCCGGCGCCGGAATCCGTGTCGGCTTTTTCCTGCAGCTCGGCTATCTCGGCGAGAATCTCGACGACATCCTCGCCACGCGCCGCCTGGTCGAGGAAGCGCGGCCCGACGATGTCGGCGTGAGCGTGTCCTATCCACTGCCGGGCACGAAATTCTACGAGATGGTCAAGGAGCAGCTCGGCGAGAAACGGAATTGGCAGGAGAGCAGCGATCTCGAGATGATGTTTGCCGGAACCTACACCTCGGAATTCTACCGGCGCGTGCGCAACCTGCTGCACGATGAGATCCAGCATGCCGGAGCGCCGGAGCTGCACCAGCGATGGAAGGACCTCGTCGACCGCGAAGAGGAATTCCGCCAGGATGGCCAGGTGCCGCTGATCGACGGGTTCCGCATCGCGCATGCCTGACATCCTTCTCACGCACGGCTACTTCCTCGCGGAAGACGAGAAGGAGCGGCAGATCATGAAGCCGTATCCGCCGCTTGGGCTGCTCTACCTGACGGCCTACCTGAAGCGCGCCGGCTTCGCCGTCGAGGTGTTCGACAGCACATTCGGCGAGCTGGCGGTGCTCGCGCAGCGTTTCGCGGCCGCCCCCGGCGGCGTGGTCGGCATCTACACCAACCTGATGACCCGCCGCAACGTGCTGCGCATCATTCGCGCCGCCAAGTTGCATCGCTGGACCGTGGTGCTCGGCGGACCTGAGAGCGCTAACTACCTGGCCGAGTACCTGGGCGCGGGCGCCGACGTCATCGTTACCGGCGAGGGCGAGGTGACGCTCGCCGAGCTGCTGCCGGCGCTGGCGCGTCACGGATCGAACCGCCTGCAGGCGGTCAACGGCATCGCCTTTCGCGATGAGACCGGCGCCATTGTGCGCAACGCCGAGCGAATGCGCGTGCCGGATATCGACAGCCTGCCCTTTCCGGACCGCGAAGCCATCGATCACGGTCTGTACCTGAACGCCTGGAAAACCCACCACGGCGCCAGCAGCATCAATCTGATCACCGCGCGCGGCTGCGCCTATCGATGCAACTGGTGCTCGCACGCCGTATATGGGCACTCGCACCGGCGGCGCAGCCCGATCAACGTCGCCGATGAAATGCAGTGGATCATCGAACGCTACGATCCCGACCAGGTGTGGTATGCAGACGATGTGTTCACGATCAGCCATCCCTGGCTCGCCAGCTACACCGCCGAGCTCGCCCGTCGCGGCATCCACAAGCCTTTCGAGACCATCACGCGCGCCGACCGTCTGCAGACCGAGGGCGCGGTCGACTTGCTGCGCCAGCTCGGCTGCTATCGCATCTGGATAGGCTCGGAGAGCGGCAGCCAGAAGATTCTCGATGCCATGCAGCGCGGCGTAAAAGTCGAGCAGGTGCGGCGCTCCTGCCACTTGGCCCAGGCACATGGCATCCAGGTGGGTATGTTCCTCATGTGGGGTTACGAGGGCGAGGAGCTCGACGACATCGCCGCGACCGTGGAACACGTCAAGGCGAGCAACCCCGACATCTTTTTCACCACCGTCTCGTATCCGATCAAGGGCACCGGCTATTTCGACAAGGTGCGCGAGCGAGTGAGCATGCCGGTCGACTGGGCCGAGGGCTCCGATCGCGACTACGTGGTCGCGGGACGCCACGGCAAGGACTATTACCAGCTCGCCGACCAGTGGCTGCGCAACGAGGTCGAGGGTTTCAGGCTCGAGGGGCGCGACCCGGCGCGCGCGGCCGAGTTGCTCGGCGTCGCGCAGCGCGCACGCGCGGCGCTCATCGCGTACGGCGGCGCCGCGTGAACCGAGCGCCCGACCTGCCGCGCTTCGGCGTGATCCAGGCGGCGTTGCGCAACACCACCGAGCGCCTGGCGTCTGAGCTGCATTCGCCCTGCGCGGACGCGCCCGACTGGAGCGATTTCGAATGGAAGGTGGCGAGCGCGGTCGCGACCATGCACGGCATCATCGCATTGCTCGCGAACCGCTTGCTCTGGCGCGGACCCGCGACCTGGCGCGAGTTCCTCGACGTGCAACACGCGCGCTGCGTCGAGCGGGACGCGCTCATCGGCGCGCTGATCTCGCGGCTCGACGACGCGCTGCGTGCCGAGGGGACGGCCGCGGTTGGCTTGAAGGGAACGGCACTGCGTCGCCTCGGTTTGTATGAGCCCGGCGAGCGGCCCATGGCCGACGTGGACCTGCTCGTCGATGCAGCCGCCTTTCCGGCCGTCGACGCGGCCATGCAGCGCATCGACTACATTCACGCGTTCACGTCGCGCCGCCACGCGGTATACGAGCTGCGGCAGATACGAACCCCATTCGCGTTCGGCGAACATCCCGCGCATCCACTCAAGATCGAGGTGCACTTGGGCGTAGGCGAGCCGCTACCGTTTCGACGCGTGGACATCACCGCACACCTGGCAGCACCCGTGCCTTCCGCCGGGCTCGTCGACTATCCGGACGCGGCCGCCCTCATGTCGCACCTGCTGCTCCACGCAGCCGGCAACATGCGGGCGCACGCGCTGCGGCTCGTGCAGCTCGTCGACATCGCGCGGCTCGCGCCGCGGATCGCGCGCGATGAGTGGCGCGCGATCGGCGCGTGGTGGGCCTATCCACCGCTGCTGCTCACTTCGCGCTGTTTCCCGGGCAGCATACCGCTCGATGTGCTCGACGCGGCCGGGCGTCTCTGTACCGCGCCTTTGCGCCGCGCCGCCGGGCGCTGGCGGCTGGTCGAAGTCTCGTGGTCAAACCTGCGCGTGCACGCGCTGCCGGGCATCTGGTGGGCGCGAACTCCGTCCGAGGCCGCGCGATTCGCCTTGAGCCGCGCCTGGCCGTCGCGCCAGGCCACCGAGGAGCTCGCGATGGCGGTGCGGGCGATGCCGCAGCTCGGGAGCACGCCCTGGTACACCCTCTCGCAGCCGCGCCGCATCCTGCGCTGGCTCGTGTCGCGGCCGCCGCGCGTGCAGACGTTGACCTGCGTGCGCGGCGCGATCCAAGCCCAGACCTCCCAATGACGGACGCCGCCGCGGACCACATCCGCGCGCGCCGCTGGCCGCACGCGACCGCGCCGCGGCGCATCCTCGCGATCCGGCTCCAGGCGCTCGGCGACACCATGATCACCCTTCCCTATCTACTCGGCGTCAGGCACCGTTATCCCGACGCCGAGCTGCACTTGCTCACGCGGGAGGAGGTCGCGACCGTGCCGCAGGCCATGACCCAGTTCGACCGCGTGATCGCGCTCGGGGGTGATCGAAGCCGCTTCCGTACCTGGCTCTCGGCGCTTGCGGCTACGCCCGCGCTCCTCGCCCGGCGTTACGACGTGGTGCTCGACTTGCAAAACAGTCGCATCAGCAACTTCGTGCGCCGCGCGATCCGGCCGGCGGCCTGGTCCGCGTTCGACCGCTTCTCGCCCCGTCCAGCCGGCGAGCGCACACGACGAACCATCGCGGCAGCGCTCGGTGTCGACGCCGGCATGGAGACGGCGTTCCAGCTGCGCGGTGGCGGACCCGACATCGACGCCCTGCTGCGCCGGCATGGATGGAAGGCGGGCTTCGATCTTCTGGTGCTGAACCCCGCGGGGTTTTCCCCGGCGCGCGCCTGGCCCACCGCGAGCTACATCGAGTTCGCGCGCCTGTGGATCGAACGCCATCCGAGAAGCCAGATCGTGCTGCTCCTCCTGCCTTCGAAACGCGCCAAGGCCACCGAGATCGCAACTGCGCTGGGCGAGCACTGCATCGATCTCACGGGCCGCGCGGACCAGCTCGAAGCTTTCGCGATCGTCGGACGCGCGCGGTTCGTGCTGTCGGAAGACTCGGGTCTCATGCACATGGCCTGGACCCAGGGGACACCCACGCTCGCACTCTTCAGCGACAGCCGGCGCGACTGGTCGGCGCCGCAGGGGAGCTGGAGCGACTGCCTCGATTCCTCGGACCTGCCCTGCGGGCCCTGCGGCCTTACGGTCTGCAAGTTCGGTGACAATCGATGCCTCACGCGTTATCCCGCGGCCCAGGTCCTCGAACGCGCGGAGAAGCTCGCTCGCGCGCCTCTCACCTGATGCGCGTCGACACCGCCAAACTCTTCGAGCGCCTGCTGCCGCACGTGGCTCCGGGCGTCGTCTGCGATGTGGGCGCCATGAACGGCGCGGATGCCGCGCGTTGCGCGCGCGCAGTGCCAGGTGCCAGGGTCTTCGCATTCGAGCCGAATCCGTACAACCTCGCCCCCATGCTCGCCGACGCGACGCTGCGCGAGCTCGGCGTGGAGGTGATCGGCAAGGCTGTGGCCGAAGAGGAGATGGTGGTGCCCTTCCACGTGCTGCGCGCCGACTACTCCACGGTCAATCACCAGCGCGGCCGCAGCTCGATGTATCCGGCGGTGGTCGCCGCCGAACATCTCGAAGTGGTCGAGGTGCCAGCGGTGCGGCTCGACGTGTTTCTCGCGAGCCGGATGGACGCCGGCGCGCGCCTCGCGTTTTGGGTGGACGCCGAAGGCATGGCCTACGAAGTCCTTGCGGGCGCCTCGGGTGTGCGCGCGAATCTCGACCTCGTGCACGTCGAGGTGGAAAGTGTGCCGTGCATGAACGCTGCTCAGAAGCTCTACCCGGATGTCAAACGCCTGCTCGAATCCTGGGGCCTCGAAGAGATCGCGACCGACGGCCACACGCATTTCAAACAGTTCAATGTGGTTTACGCGCGCGCCGGCCTCGGCAGGGGGCTCGCGCTGCGCATCGCCCTTTTCAAGGCATGGGCCGCCTTGCCGATTATCTTCTTCGGCGCCGGCCGGCGCCTGCGGCGCCTTGTCCTCGGCCGCTGACTCGCATCTATCTAGGGAGAGAGTAGTGAGTGGCCGATGGTATGAGAAAATTCCTGGTCGCCGGAGCTGCTCAAGGCGTGGTTGCGGCTGCGAGCCGCGCATCTACGGCGGAAGCGAAGGCTTGCCCGAGAATACCAAGTGAGCAGATCGCGACAGCCGGTGTCGTTCGCTAAACTACTTACACTGCGTATACCCCAGCAGGGTCAGCCGCAAAATCCTAACCAGCTGAATCTACTCGACTAACGTTGGGACACTACTGTGACGTCTCAGACAGCGCCACGACTCATGCGTGTAGCTCTTCTCGGCGGAGGAGCTCAACTCATTCCCTCATACAGCGCTCTACTAAAAAAGCTCTCCAGAAATTTTGAAATAACCTTGTACTCCGAGTTTCATCTGGGTCCCGAGTGGATGACCGATGAGTACAAGGTGAAGTCTGTTCCTTCCTGGATCACCGCGTGGCGCATCAGGACAATCTACTTCGGCCTGTGGGTGTTGGTTGAGCATGTTAGAAAGAAGTTTGATTTGGTTCACTCACATTCAACTTATCCATCGGGGTTGGTGGGGGTCATCGCAGGCAAGCTTTTCAGGATCCCGGTTCTGGTAAGTCTTGATGCTGCAGAAACGGTGGCGATTCCTGAAATCGGGTTTGGTGACCTGCTCAATAGCAGACGGATGAAACTGAATTGTTTTGTCTTAGACCGCGCAAACGTTATTACCGTGCTGACCGGATATCAGGGGTCATTTGTAAACAGGAATCTTGGCAAAGACTACAGGTTGAAAGTAATTCCGCGTGGCGTAGATCTCACCCGGTTCACTTTCTCCAACCGTGAACCAGGCCGTCAGGTTCGTTTTCTAAACGTAGCCTATCTACATCCGGTCAAAGACCAGATTACTCTTTTGAAGTGTTTTTCACTGTTATGCCGCCACTTGGACTGCAAACTGACGATTGTCGGCAGAGATCTATCCAACGGGGAATTGAAGAAACTTTGTTTGAGTCTGGGATTGGCTGATCGTGTGCGGTTTGAGGAGCACGTGCCGCATTCTGGAATTCAGGAGTTCTATAGATCAGCCGACGTGTTATTGCATACCTCTTTATTCGAAAGCCAGGGTATCGTGGTTGCCGAAGCACTGGCGGAGGGTGTGCTTGTTTGTGGAACACATGTAGGACTGATGGCCGATTTGTCTGATCGATGCTGTGTCACCGTTGAACCCGGGCAAGCCTCAGCCTTGGCCGACAAAATTTTGAAACTGTTGGACAACCCCACACAAATGATTCGGATGAAAGAAGCGGGCAGGCAATGGGCTGAACAACATGACCTGGAATGGACAGCCCGGCAATATAGCGAGACATACATGTCGTTACTCCACTCAATGCCGTCAAGCAAACGCCAGAACGAATCTTGAACGCGGAGAATTGCCATGGTGGTTGAGGGGATCGGATCCTGGAAGTTTTTCGCAGGGCGACCGCCTCCAAGACCTGGTAGCCAGTACAACCGCCGGGTGTCGATCGATCACGCTTTCCATTTTCGGTGCAGCCGTTGCTTCCACCGTACGTTTTGTGCACGTCGCCTACGCAAATCCAGTCGAGGATAGCGACACCCTGCTCCGGAGATTCAAGCAGATCTCGGGAAAGATAGACGCGAAGACTGTGATCATCGGCGAACGACACGTCGGTGGCGAGACAGCCGACCAGATAAGCCGACTCGCGCTCTGGCCGCACAAGTACCGGAACTCGTCGTGGATTCCGTGCGATACGCAGCGATGCAAGCACGCGCCTGCGAATCGGCGGCGCCGCACGACCTTCGTTGAACGGCAGCGGAATATCGCCGGATTTATGCGCAAGCCATCGATGTCGGCGCGGTACGGCAGATGCCGGATGCCGGCTGCGACCGCCGCCTACGGCGCCTTGACCTCGGCCGCTGACCTGCTGCGCTCAAGCGAAGCGAAGCATCCGTCGATGCTCGGCGTCACACGTGCGGCGCCCCACACGGTGAGATGGTTGGTGTCCCGGTAATAGGAATTCTTGCCGTCGCTGATCTCGCAGCGCCCCGAGGCACAGAGCGCGTCCTTGGGGTCGACGACGTCGACGGGATAACGCGCCGCGAGCGCACGGACATCGCGCTCGACGGCGGCCTGACCGGCCTTCGCCTCTTCGAGCGTGAGCGTGAGCAACTCCTCACCGAGTCCGCGCTGCCGGGCCGTCAGCAACGCACTCGGAATCGGAAACCTGAGCTCGGGCACATCGAGCACCACGCACACGCGGGTTCCGCTCTTCGCGAGGCGCGCGAGCGTGCGCTCGAGTCCCACGCTGAAGATCGACACGCCTTCCGGCGCACGCTCGGCGCGCGAGAGGAACCGGTCGCCGGGTTCGCTCCAGTGCGCGGCCAGGATCACGAGCTCGGGCCGCGCGCGCTCGATCACGCCGAACATGGCCTCGTTGAACTCCTCGCATTTCTGCGCGTTGCTGTCGCGCCGCAACGCGCTGGAAACTCCTGGCAGCGGCCGACAGGAACTATGGGCGGCAAATCCCAATGCCACGCCGCGATCTTGGGCCAGCTGCTCGAAGGCGGGCATCAGGGTGGCCGCGTGGCTATCGCCCCACGCAATGGCGCGCAGGTGCGACTCGCCAGGGCCGAAACGACAGAGCCCGTCCTCATTCAAGGTCGCGGGCGCGAGGCTCGTGCAGGGCGCGATCTGCGGATGCAGATCGACTCGTTCGATGAGCGTCAGCAGCGGCGCATCGAACCGTTGCGGCAGGCCGCGAGTAAGAATCAGGACCTCGGCGAGCGCCACGAGCACGAGCATCGCGATGGCGAGAACGGCGAGCAGTCGTCGGTTCGACACGAGTGCGCGGCGACGACGCACCGGCTGCTCGATGATGAGATAGCTCACTACCGACACGGCATACACACCCACGAGTACCAGCGCGATCTGCAAAGGCGTCGGCGGCACCATGTTGTAGCGTTCGAAGAACACGAGCATCGGCGCATGCCATAGATAGAGCGAGTAGGACACGAGCCCGGTGAAGACCACGGGGCGCCACTGGAGCGGCGCCAAACTACTCGTGTGCGCGACACGGCCGACGGCCAACAGCCCCACCGTCGCGAGGCAGGGCGCGAGCGCCGTGAGATTGGGAAAGCTGTCGTCCTGGCGCAACCACACGAAGCTCGCGGCCAGCGTCACGAGGCTCACCGCCGCCACCGCCTCGCGCAGCCAGCGACGCGCAAGGCCGGGCAACCCGGCGACCGCGATGCACGCACCCAGCAGGAGCTCCCACCCGCGCGTCGGCGCGAGATAGTAGTTGGCCGCGGCATGTTGCTGCGAGCAGTACAGGCAGAACGCGAGCGAGGCGAGCAAGGAGAACGCGAGCGCCGCGAACAATCGTCGTGGCGCGAATCGCGCGACCCCGAGCAGCAACCACGGGAACGCAAGATAGAACTGCTCTTCCACCGCCACCGACCATACGTGCAGCAGCGGCCGCTGCGCCGTCATCGCGTCGAAATAGTAGCCGCCGCGCCAGCCGGCGATGTTGCCGAGCATCACGCTCGCGAGTCGCAAGCTGCTGCCGTAGCCCTCGAGCTCGGACGGCACGAAGAGAATGGCCGCGACCAGCGTCACGACCAGCATCATCACGAACAGCGCCGGCAGGATGCGGCGCGCGCGGCGCAGGTAGAAATCGCCCAGCGTCCGCCAGGAGCCGTCGCGCGAAACAGGCACCAGCAGCTGTGTGATCAGAAATCCCGAGATCACGAAGAACACGTCGACGCCGGCGAAGCCGCCGCGCATGAATGGAACGCCGGCATGGCAGAGGATGACCGCCACCACCGCGACGGCGCGCAGGCCATCGATGTCGGCGCGGTACGGCAGGTGTGGCATGCGGTTCACTCACCGCCGCCGTGAGGAACGAAGCATCCGTCGATGCTCGGCGTCACGCGTTTGGCGCCCGCCACGGTGAGATGGTTGTTGTCCAGGTAAAAGGACGTCTTGCCGTCGCCGATCTCGCAGCGCCCCGAGGCACAGAGCGCGTCCTTGAGGTCGACAATGTCGACGGGATACCGCGCCGCGAGCGCGCGGATGTCGCGCTCGACGACGGCCTGGCCGGCCTTTGCCTCTTCGCGCGTGAGCGTGAGGAGCTCCCCATCGAGCCCGCGCTGCCGGGCCGTGAGCAATGCGGCCGGAATCGGAAACCTGAGCTCCGGCACGTCGAGCACCACGCACACGCGGGCTCCGGCCTTCGCGAGGCGCGCGAGCGTGCGCTCGAGCCCCACGCTGAATATCGATACGCCCGGCGGCGCGCGCTCGGCGCCCGAGAGGAACCAGTCGCCGGGCTCGCTCCTCCAGCGCGCGGCCAGGATGACGAGCTGCGGCTTCGCGCGTTCGACCACGCCAAACATCGCCTCGTTGAACTCCTCGCAGTCATTCACGTGGCGATCGCGCCGCAATCCGCTGGAAACACCGGGCAGCGGCTGGCAGCCAGGGTGCGCGGCAAAGCCCAGCGCCACACCACGCTCCTGCGCCACGCGCTCGAAGGCCGGCAGCAGCGTGGCGGCGTGGCTATCGCCCCAGACGATGGCACGCAGGTGCGACTCCGCACCAGGGCCGAAACGGCACAGCTCGTCGTTGCGCAGCGCCGCGGGTGCAAGGCCCATGCAGCGTGCGCCCTGGGGAGGCAGATCGACGCGCTCGACCAGTTGGCGCAACGGCGGGTCGAACCGCTGTGGCAGGCCGTGAGTGCGGATCAGCACCTCGGCGAGCGCCACGAGCAGCAGCATGGCGAGGGCGAGCACGGCCAGCAGGCGGCCATTCCGTACGAGCACGCGGCGGCGACGCACCGGCTGCTCGATAACTAGATAGCTCACCACCGACAACGCGTACACGCCCACCAGCAGCACCGCGATCTGCTGTGCCGTCGTCGGAACGATGTTGTAGCGCTCGAAGAGCGTGAGCGCCGGCGCGTGCCATAGATAGAGCGAATAGGACACGAGGCCGGTGAAGACCACGGGACGCCACGCGAGCGGCGCCAGGCAGCTGGTGGGCCCGGCACGACCCACCGCCAGCAGCCCCGCCGCCGCGAGGCAGGGTACGAGCGCAGTCAGGTTGGGGAAACTGATGTCCTGGCGCAGCCACCCGAAGCTTGCCGCCAGCGCCACGAAGCAGAGTGCGGCAATGGCCTCGCGCAACCAGCGGCGGGCGAGTCCCGCGAACTCCACCATCGCGAGGCAGGCGCCGATCAGGAGCTCCCAGCCGCGCGTCGGTGCGAGATAGTAGTTAGCCGCGAGGCGCTGCTGCGAGCAATAGAGACAGAACGCCAGCGAGACGAGCAGGGACAGCACCATCGTCGCGAGCAGGCGTCGCGGCGCGAAGCGCGCCACGGCCAGCAGCAACCACGGAAACGCCAGGTAGAACTGCTCTTCGACCGCCACCGACCACAGGTGCAGCAGCGGCTGGCGCGCCGTCATCGCGTCGAAGTAGTTGCCGCCGTGCCAGCCCGCGACGTTGGCGAGCATCGCGCTCGCGAGCCGGAGATTGCGGCCGTAGGCCTCGAGCTCGGCCGGCACGAAGAGGATCGCCGCGGCGAGCGTCACGACCAGCATCATCACGAACAGCGCCGGCAGGATGCGGCGCGCGCGGCGCAGGTAGAAGTCGCTCAGCGCGCGCCAGGATCCGCCGCGTGTGGCCGGCACGAGCAGCTGTGTGATCAGGAATCCCGAGATCACGAAGAACACGTCGACGCCGGCGAAGCCGCCGCGCATGAACGGAACGCCGGCATGGCAGAGGATGACCGCCACCACCGCGACGGCGCGCAAGCCATCGATGTCGGCGCGGTACAGCGGATGCCGGTGCGGTAAATTGGGGCCGTTCACCCTCCGCCGCCGTGCGCAGCGACCGCCGCGCGATACTGCGCCTCGAAGAGCCGGACCGTGCAGTCGGCGTCTTCGATGAGCGCGCGCCGCTGGGCCTCGGCCGCGAGCGAGAGGCGCAGCGAGTCGTCGTCGATGAGGCGGATCAGGTTCGCCGCAAGCGCCGCCGCATCGCCTGGCGGCCCGGCCAGCGCCGCGTCCGGCGCCCATTCGCTCACATGCCCCACTTGCGTGCCCACGGTGGGCACGCCCAGCATCGCTGCCTCCAGCATCGCGAGCGGCCCCGCCTCGTGGAGCGAGGAAACCACATGGATGTCGGCGCATTCGACGATCTCACGGACACGCGCGGAGCCGACCCGGCCGTGAAAGCGCACGCGCGAGGCCACGCCGAGCGCCTGCGCCAATGCGTGGATTTCCCCCTTCATCCCATCCACGCCCACGATGTCGAGCTCGACGTCGCGCCCGGCGGCCACGAGCTTCGCCAAGGCCCGCAGCAACATGCCCTGGTCCTTGATGAGATTCAGGCTCGCCACCTGTACCAGGCGCGCCGGCCGGGAGGTGGCGCGCGCGACCGGCTCGCGCGGCGGAAATGTCTCGCGGTCGACGCCGAGCGGAATACGCACGGCGCGGACGCCGAACGCACGCGCTGCCCCGATGATCGGCGCACTCGCGGCGCTCACCACGGCCGCGCGCTTGAAAACCCAGCGATTGGTGAAGCGAAGACGCAGGCTTAAGGCCCCGCCATAGCGGATGCCGTGAAGAGTCGCGAGCTCACCGCCCGCGAGATGTACGAGGTGCGGTCGTCCGATCCGCCGGGCGGCGAGCGCTCCGATGAGCCCGACGGTACCCGCCCAGATCGAGTGCACGACATCGAAAGGCGCACGGCGGTGCTCGGCGCTGATCGCCTGGATCACGCGCAGGTGACGCAGCGTTCCTCCATCGTTCACCACCTCGGCACCCAGCACGTTTTCGCGTGTCGGCGCCGCGGCTCGGTGCAGCAGGTACACCTTCACGGTGTGTTGAGTCGCAAGACGGCTGACCAACCACATGAGCGCAGGAATGGTGTACATCGGGTCGTTGCTCACCCCGCCGGGCGCGACCAACGCGATCTTCATGCGCGCTTCGTCAACAAAGCTGCGAGGGCGGTCGCCGTATCGGCCGCAGCAGCCCCGCGTTCGAGCCGGAACACCGGCAGCCGCCGCAAGCTCGCGCGCAGCGTACGCCACAACGGACGCGAACTCGCATAGGGCTGATCGCGGTCGAGCGCACGCAGCAGTTCGCGCGCCGGCAGCTCGTGCATCAAATTGCCGCCGCGACCGACCTTGCGTGACAGCACCACGACGGCGACCAGCCTCGCGGGAAGCAGGAGCTGGTTGCTCGCGCTGCCACGCAGATCCACTTGGTACTTGCGCACGCCGCTGTTGCGCCGCTCGATCACGGGCGCGCGCCGGATGCGCCGCGCCACTGCCGCCGGCAGAAGGCGCGGCGTCTCGAGTCGCAGGTGTATGTAGTTAGGGACGCCGGTCACCGTGAGCCGGCGCGGCTCGATGAACACCACGTCTTCGGCCAGCACGCCGAGACCCGCGAGCATGCATTGCAGCGTCGCGGTGGATTTCCCGGCGCCACTCTCGCCGAGCAGCAGCACCGCTCGATCGCGAACTCCCACGCAGGCGGCGTGCAGCGGCAATACCGGCTGGTCGCGCGCGGCCAGCGTGAAGACCGCGAACTCCAGCAGCTCGCAGCGCAGATCATACGGTCGCGCCAGCATTGCGGGTGACGCCACGACCAGCGCGCTTCGAACCGCGGGCGCCACCACCGAGTAGTTCGACGCATCGATGGTCGCGCTGATGAGCCCACCGCCGGACGAAAACCTCAAGGAGGGCGGCGCACCGCGAACGCCGGCCGCGTCGTCCGCCATGAAGCGCAAACGCACGCGGTACACCGGCAGGCCGCGCCGCGCGCGCGGAACGGGCAAGCCGGCATAGGCCGCATCGACCACGGCCGCGAGCGCCGCCGTGTCGCATTCGAAGTCGATGCGCGCGCCGAGCACGAGGTAGCGCCGGCGCCAGGTACGCCGCCACCGCTCGCCGAAGGGATCGACGCGGCTCACGCGCATTCGACTTTCTCGCTCGTGAAACGGCCGTCGCGGAGCTGAAAGACCCGGTCGCAACCGGCGAGCGCGCTGCGCCGGTGCGCGATGATCACGAGCGTCGTGGAACTCGCGTGATCGTGCAACGCACTCGTGATCTCGCGCTCGGCCGTGACGTCGAGCGACGCGGTCGCCTCATCCATCACGAGCAGTTTGGCACGGCGATACAACGCGCGCGCGATGCCAAGCCGCTGGCGCTGACCCCCCGAAAGCTGCACACCCTGCTCGCCGAGCAGCGTGCGGTAGCCTTGTGGAAAGGCGGCGACGAATTCATCAACACGAGCGATGCGCGTGGCCGCTTCGAGCCGCGCCTGGTCGACGTCTTCGGGCGCGAGTCCCAGTGCGATGTTCTCCATGACGGTGCCGTCGATGAGCGCCGTGTGCTGTGGCACATAGGCTATCGTTGCTTGCCACGCAGCACGATTGCGCCCGCCGATATCGATGCCATCGACGAGAATGCGGCCGCTGGTGGGCGCGAGCAGGCCGAGCAGCAGATCGGCGAATGAGGACTTTCCCGAGCCGTTCTGCCCGGCCACACCGATGGTCTCGCCCGCCCGGATGCGAAGATTCAGATGTTCGAACACCGCGGGTGTTTCGACCGCGTAGCGAAAGCTGACGTCTTCGAACACGATGTCGCGCGCCGGCGCGCCCTCGAGCTGCGGCACGGAAGCCGCGCCGCCCGATGCACTTTCCTCCTCCACACTCTGCAACATCCTGAACAGCACCTCGCGGTGCGCGCGCACGGTCACGAGGCCCGCAAAGAGCTGCTGCAGACTCGGCAGCAGCCGGTAGGCCGAAAGCGCCAGGAAGGTGAGCTGCGGCAGCCACGGTGCGCCCCCCACATGCAACACGAGTGCGACGGTCACGAGCGCGAAGGCCGCGAGGCATTCGAGAACATACTTGGGACGCAGGCCGATGGCGTGCGTATGGGTCTGCGACCGCGACACCCGCGCCGTGGCGTCACCGAACTGGCGCTGGAACGGCGCATCGAGCCGCATCACCAGCAGTTCCTTGATGGCGGCGAACGCCTGCCTGACTAGTGTGGCGCGGCGCGCCGACTCACGCGTGAGCTCGATGCTGTTCAGACGCAGCTGCCGGCGCGAATGCGCGAAGATGAGCGCGTAGGCTGAACCGAACACGAGCAGTGTCACGAGCGAAACCCAGGGATTCATGATGAACAGCGACACCGCGATGAGCGCCACCACGCCCGTGGCGGTGACGGCCTGAAAGCCGACGTTCGCGAGCGCAGCGACGCGGTCCGACTCGTACAGCACGTCGTTGGCGAGACGCGCGCCGTCGTGACGGGTGTGGAAGAGATAGTCGCTGCGCAGGTAGACGCCGAAGAGCCGCACGCGGATGGCGTCGGCGGCGCACAACGCGAAGGCGTGCATGCTGCGCGTACCGAAATAGTTGATGACGTTTGCGACGATGAGCGTGAGCACGAATATCGCAGCCGCCGCGCCGAGAAACACTCGCTCATCGGCAATGCCGAGCATGGCGCGAAGGCCTTGCAGCCAGCGCGTCGTGGGCGTGGCCTCGGAAGCGGACAGCAGCTGGAAGAACGGCATCACCGACACGAGCCCGGCAACGGTGGTGGCCGCCATGACGAGCGCCAGACCGAGAAGCGCAAGGCAGCGGTGCCGCAGGTGCGGCGGCAGCAATATCCAGAATGCGCGGACCGTCTTCATGGGTTCTGCGCACGCGCCGGCGGCGCGGTCACGGCGCGGCGTGCTTCGAGCACATAGTGATCGCTGAGCCCCGCGCCGCGCGCGCGCTCGAACAATGCCCGCTCCAGGCGCACTAACCAAGTACGCATTCGTGGAGTCCGCTCGAGCCAGCCCGCGGCATAACTCGGCGGCAACACCACGCCGAGCGGCCGCGCCACGCTGAAAACGAAATACGGCTCGAGGAGGCGCGCGCAATTGCCCGGCGTGGGGTAGTGGATAGTCAGGCCGCGCCACTCGCTTCCGGCGCGGCGGAATCTGCGAAACGCGCGACGTGCGTCACCGCGCAGCAGATACCAAGCCATTTCCCAGGGGACGAAGCGACCCATGATCACCCAGACGAGCGGCGCATTCGGTGCGAGCCGCGACGCCAATACGCCTGCGAGCGTCGCGAGGTCCGGCGCACAGTTCACGGCGCCGAAATTTGAATACACACCGTCGAAGACTTCGGTACCGAGCACCGCGGACAGCGACTCCATGGGCACGACCTGGAACCGGATGCGATCGGCGACACCGGCCGCCTCCGCCTTGCGGCGCGCGCAGTCGACCATTTGAGGTGAAGCATCGGTGGCCAATACGCGGTGACCCGACTTCGCCAGGTGGATGGCGTCTTCACCCGTGCCACAGCCGAGCTCGAGCAACGACGATCCGGGCGCGAAACAAGCTGCGAACCTCGCCCAGACCATGGGGCGCAGGACACGACCGAGAGCCGACGCGGTGAATTCCGCGTCGTAGCCCTCGGCCATGGAATCGAAAGCAGCAGGCTGCGATTGCACAGGCTTATCCATTGCGTCTCGCTCCCTGTGGACGGGAAGTTAGCCTTCCACCCAGGTGCCGTGCAATGCGTCGTCGAAGGAATCGCGTGGTGAGCTGCTTGCCGTCGTGGACTTCGCGCGCGCCACCCGTGCCGATGAGTACCCCGACACCTCGAGGCGGTTCCCTGCTGCCAGCGACCCTTTGCAGGAACTCGCCCGGGGGTCGAAAGGCGCTATCCGAGGGTCGGATAGTCCACGACCGCTGCGGCCAAGGAAGCGTCGCGGCAGAGGAAGAGTTGAAAGTACTATCCGCCACGGAAGTACAGCCGCGTAGCCCGAGGAATTGCGTAGTGGACATCAGTGTAGTCATTCCTACCAGGAATCGCCCCGGACGGGTTCGTAACGCGCTCTTGTCATTGGCCCAACAAACTTCGCCACCCGCCGAAGTCATCGTCGTCGATGCCAGCGATGAGGGCGTGTTTGACGCAACAGCCTTGGCGAACGAGTTTCAGACGCTGCCGTTGATATTGCTCTCGTCGGCACCCTCGGTATGCATCCAAAGAAACAAGGGAATCGAAGCTGCGAAAAGCGACTGGATATTCCTGTGCGACGACGACATCGAGTTGCCCAAGGATCATTTTCAGCACTTGGCAAACCATGTTGCGAAACATCCCGGATGCGGCGCTGTCGCGGGGAAACTACGGCAGCTTGAAAGCGGAGTCTGGGTCGACCAATACCCACCCCGAAGATTCTCCACCGCGCTTTATCAGTTCGTTTTCCAGCTGTCGGTCTGGGGGCCGATCGATGGCGTGAAGACGAATCGATTTACACGACCTGTCCTTACCGGGATGAAGCAGTGGTATCGGAAAAGAGGTAACAGAGAGAGCCTTGCGGGATGGCCTCTCATTACACAGTGGCAACGACCTTGCTTCACCACCAGGTTCTATTCTCTTGGCGCAGACCTCATACGAAGAGAGTTTCTCCTGTCATCACCCTACGACCCGGTGCTCGACCCCGGCGGCATCGGTGATAATTACGGCGTGGCATTGGGCCTTCCGAACGGCATCGACGTCATAGACAGCACCTACGCTCTGCATCATCGTGAGCAGGACAACAGGGTCAATCGAAAAATCGCCTACTATCGCCGCATATTGGCGCTGCACTACTTTGTCAGAGCTCGCTTCACGAACGCCACAGTCACGACCCTCTGGTTGTGCTGGTCAATCATCGGGCTGTCGCTACTGCAACTTCGCCAGCTCGATGTCTCCATGCTGAAGCTCAGCGCGAAAGCATTCTGCAAGATCGTCGCCGGACGGAACCCCTACGTCGTCGCAAAGAACCAGGGAAAAACTGTTGTTTCCCCTAACTAGGATCTCCCCTAACCAGGACTGTCGCTAGAAGAACCCGTGCAGCTGCAGGAATGCCTGCGTGCGATTCTGGTTGTCGTTCTGCGGTATGCCGTCATAGAGGCGTACGCCGCCGCGCAGTTGCATGAACTGGATAGGCGACCACTCGTACAACACGCTGGTGCGCGTCTGTTCGTCTTCGTCCACGTCGCGATTGGGCTCGAACCATTCGAACGTGAGCTTCAAGTTGTGGCCCTGGCGGATTTTCCAGTCGGCCTCGGCGAGTGACGCCATGAGCTTGCGGCCGTCCAGGCCGATGCTGTCGTCGTCGATGTAGTCGACCTCGCCGAGCAGCGTGACCGGACCGGTCCGAAACGCGCCGAACACGCCGGCGCCGCTGCGGTTGCCGGCCTCGGTGTCGTTGAAGAGCAGGCTCGCGCCCGCGCGCCAGGCCGACTGCACGAACTCGACGCGCGTGGCGAACTGCTTGCCGTGATCCTGCTCCGGAGCGCCGCCGCTGCCGTTGCTGAGCGCGAGTTGCGCGGTCCAGCTGCCGTGTTCGATGCCGATTTCCGCGCCCTCGTCCGGTGTCTGCATGTTGATGCCGGAGACCCCGCGCACGAAGGCGCTGTCGTCTTCGAGACGGTAGCCGAACGGCAGGTACATGCGGCCGGCCTTCACGTAAAACGCGTTCTCCTTGATCCAGTAGCGCACGTTGGCTTCCATGTTGGTGGAATTGCCGGGCGCGAAACGCTGGTCGAGGTACACCGACAGGCGGTTGGGGATGACGGAGAAATCGAGATAGGCGCGCGCCTCTTCCACCTCGAAGTCGTTGGTCTGGCTCGGGCCGGGCGCGGACTCGTCGACGTAGTTGTAGTTAGCCCGCAGGTTGCCGCCCACGGAGAAGTATTTCGAGAGCTGGCCGGTCCACAGATCCTCGTCGGCGCCGATGCGTTTGGCGGCGAGCTGGGTCTGCGCGAAGGTGTTGCCGAACACCGTGCGCATGCCACCGCCGGTGGGATTCACATGGCATTGCACGCACTTGAGGCCCATCTGCGCCGCAAGATAGGGCTCGGCGTTCGCCTGCGACGCCGCGCCTGCCAATATCACGAGGCCCGCCGCGCGCAGCCAGTCATGGATCCGGATCATCGTGATTCTCCTGAATTCGCTCCGACCGGACTGACGTCGAATGACATGAGGTAGTCGCCGCCGGGCGCGCCGTCGGCGTCGCCATCGAGCACGTGGCCGGCGTTGTCGGCCAGCGCGACCGGTCCGCCGCCATGCACCTCGAGCTGGTAGCTGCCGGGACGCAATGGCTGCGCGAAGCTGAGCTCGACGACGTTCGGTCGGCCGGGTGGCACGCGCACTTCGGCAAGCGGCACCGCCGCGTCGAGTCCATCGCGCAACGCGAAGGTTTCGCCGCTCGCGAGCGTGGCATCCACGTCGCCCGCGAAAATCACCACGAGCTTCGTGAGACCGGCCGGCGCGATCTCGGCCGGCGCCGGGATGGTGCTGGCGACGGTGAGTTTGTTAGCCGCCGCGACCGGCGCCGGCGCACCGGCGGCGATCCAGCTGCGCACCAGATCGATGCGATCCTGCGAAAGATAGGGGCCGCCGAATGGCATGCGCGCGCCCTGCGCGTTGTTGCCCTGGAGCTTCTGGACTAGATAGCTGGTGTCCGGATTGCCGGGATTCACGCGCATGAGGCCCGGCACCTCGTTGCTCGGCACGTTCGCCAGCATTGCGTAACTGTTGGCCGCATCGAGCCGCAGGCCTTGCGGCGCGTTCGCGCCAATGTGGCAGTTGGTGCAGATGGGCGTGAAGATGGTGTCCTGAATTTCCTGAAAATCAGAGTTGGCCGGCGGGCCGGCGACGATCGGGTCGCCGTTCGCATCGAGCCCTTCGCCATTGCCGGCGCACGCGGCCAGCAGCAGGAAAACGGGCATGAGCAAAATTCCGTGGCGGACCATGGTGTTAGTTACCGGTTCGGGCATGTCGGCAATCCCTGTTTGCGTGCGCACAAGGCATAGGTACCGCCCGGCCAGCAGCCGGTTCCCCTCACGACATCAGAAAAAAAACACGGACATATCTGACAACTGCGCTCCGCGGAGCCGCGGCAAGCGGCGTTCGGCTAGACTCCATCGCCTGCTTTGGGCCGAGAAACGCAAGGACAAAGATCATGACCCGTAACCCGCGCCGCCAGTTCCTCGCTCAGACCGCAGCTCTCGCCGCCATGCCGCTGCTCAGCGGTGTCGGTGCCGCGCAGGGCGCAGGTCGCAAGCTGGGCGTCGCGTTGTGCGGGCTCGGCAGCCTGTCAACCAACCAGATCGCGCCGGCGCTGCAGAAGACGCGCTTCTGCCGGCTCGCGGGCATCGTGACCGGCACGCCTGCCAAGGGCGTGGAGTGGCAGAAGAAGTACGGCCTGCCGGAAAAGAACATCTACAACTACCAGAACATGCAGCAGATGGCGTCGAACCCCGACATCGACATCGTCTACGTAGTGACGCCGAACGCGCTGCACATGGAGCACACGCTCGCAGCCGCGGCTGCCGGCAAACACGTCTTCTGTGAAAAGCCGCTGGAGATCTCCGTCGAGCGCTGCCAGCGCATGATCGACGCGGTGAAGAAGGCCGGCAAAATGCTCGGCGTCGGCTACCGCCTTCAATTCGAGCCCAACCACCTGGAATGCATCCGCCTGGCGCGCGAGAAAGTGCTCGGCGACGTCAAGGTCATCGACGCCAACTTCGGCTTCGTGATCGGCGATCCGACGCAGTGGCGCCTGAACCATGCGCTGGCCGGTGGCGGCGCGCTCATGGACGTGGGCATCTACTGTCTGCAGACCACGCGCATGCTCACCGGTGAGAGCCCCGTCTGGATCAACGCCAGCGAGATCAAGACCGACAACGTCAAGTTCAAGGAAGTCGACGAAACCATCCTGTGGCAGGCTCGATTCCCGAGCGGCATCGTGTCGAATTCCGTCAGCACCTATGCGGCCAATGGACTCGCGGGCTTCCGCGCCGCGACCACGCGCGGCTGGTTCGGCCTCGACCCGGCGTACTTCTACAATGGCAATCGCGGCCGCCGCAGCGACGGCCCCGAGATCAACCTGCCGGTGAACGATCAGTTCGCGACCGAGCTCGACGACTTCGCCGACTGCGTCATCAACAAGCGGCCGACGAAGGTGCCGGGCGAGATGGGCCTGCACGACGTCAAAGTCCTGATGGCGATCTACGAGTCGATCAAGAAGGGGCGGCCCGTCTCGCTGGCGTAATGGCGACGCGGCGCCAGCTACTGGATAGAGACCTCGAACGGTCCCACCGGTAGATTGACGCCGTCATAGAGGTTGCACAGCGGGCTGTCGGCCCAGCAGAAGCGCACGCGCTTCGCGTTGCCGGCGTCGGAACCTTCGAGGCGAACCTTGCCGCCCTCGAGCAGCTGCGCGCGCACGAAGCGGCAGCTCTCCTGCGTCGCGCCGCACAGCTCGAAGCCCGACGGATCCTTCGCGCCGATCACCAGCAGGTTGCCTTCGTAGGCGCCGAGCGTGACCACCACCGCGCCGTCGGCTCGCGCCGCCGACACGGGCTGCGCGCCGGAAGCCGACAACTTCTCGCCATAGGCAACTTGCCGCGCGGCCCGCGCGAGGCGCTTGCCCACGTCCTGCTTGTTGGTCGGGTGGATGTCGTCGCGATTGCCGATGTCGATGGTCACCGCGAGGCCCGCATTGCCATCAGCGGCCACCGCGCGACGCTGTGCATCGCGAAGCTGCGCCCAGCCGCTATCTACCGGCGTGTTCGCGAGCGCGCCAAAGTTCGCCAGCTGCACGATGAGGAACGGCAGCTTCGCATCGAACTGCCGGCGCCAGTCCGCCATCCAGGCCGCCAGCAGCGCCTGATATTTGCGCGCGTCGTCGAGCCCGGCGTTCGCTTCGCCCTGATACCAGACCACGCCGCGCAGCCCATATTTTCCGAGCGGCGCGATCATCGCGTTGTAGAGCACGCTCACGCCGTTCAGCGATTCCCACGGCGCGTGCGGCGGCCACAAAGGTCCGGCGGGCGCGATCTGATATTCGAAAGCGCCGAGCGGGATGCGCGTGCCGTCGGCCAGCAGCAAGGCGCGCTGGCCGGCATCGCCGTAGATGCCGCCATCGCCCCAGAAATCGTGCACGTTGACGACCACCAGGTTGTCGCCGGCCCTGAGCAGCTTCGCCGGCAGATCGTATACGCGCGCGTCGAGGCCAAAGGAATTGCCGACCGCGCGACCGTTCACCCAGGTGAGATCCACGTCATCGATGGAGCCCAAGGAGAGTTTCGCCGCCTGCTTCGCCTGCGCGGCAGTCAGCGCCACTCGCGCGCGGAACCACACCATGCCGTCGTAGTGCTCGAGCGCCGGCACACCCCAGGATTCCCAGTACTTCAGCGGGTCCGGCGCGCGCTTCCAGTCGGCCGCGTCACCGGTCGTTGCAAGCCACGGTTGTTTGCCGCCGGTGATGGCGCGCTGCTCGATCCACCACTTCTGCCAGATGTCGCCCCAGTGGCGGAAGGCCAGCGATTTGTCGGTGCGATACTCAACTAACAAGTCGAGCGGCACCTGGTAGCCGCCCGTCGCACGCAAGGCGGCCTCGCTCATCCACGGCTCGATGCGACTGCCGCCCCAGTTCGACGAGATGATGCCCTGCGGCACATCGACGGTCTTCTGCAGCTCGCGCACGAAGTAGTAGCAGACGGCGGAGAAATGCATCGTGGTCGTCGGCCCCGCCACCTTCCATTCGAGCGACGAGTCGAAGTCGCTGCGCGGCACCGCGCTGACGGCACGCGGGATGGTCACCTGGCGGATCCGATCGTTTGCCGACAACGCGACTTCGGAATCGGCGCTCAAGGCGTTGCGCACCGCGAATTCCATATTGGATTGGCCGGAGCACAGCCACACATCTCCGACCAGTACGTCGTCGGCGTTTTGCAGGCGAGTGGCGGTGCGCGCAGTGAGGGTGTGTGGCCCGCCAGCGTGCATCGCGGGCATCGCCACGGCCCAGTTGCCGTTCGCGTCGGCGCGCACGCGCTGCGTGGCGCCCGACAAAGTCACGATGACTTCTTCGCCCGCTTTCGCCTGGCCCCAGATGTCGATGGGCCGGTCGCGTTGCAGGACCGCGTGATCGGCGAAGACCGGTCCCATGAGCGGCGCCTCGGTCGCGAACGCGGTGGTTCCGCAAAGAAGCGAGGACGCCGCCCACACCAATCCGCCGCGCATTCGCTGTAACATTCGCCCTCCCCCATGAACGAAACCGCGCAAATACTGGTCCGTCACAACGTCGATCTCAAGACATTTCGCGAGGAGATCGTGCCGGAAGCTTTGCCGGTGGTGCTCAAGGATCTCGTGAAGGACTGGCCGGCGGTGAAAGCCGGACGCGAATCGCCGCGCGCGCTCGCGAATTTTCTTCGCGGCCTCGATCGTGGCAACCCGATACTGGTAATGGAAGCTCCACCATCGGTCCGCGGTCGCATCTTCTATCGCGAGGACATGAGCGGACTCAATTTCGAACGCCGGCCCGGCACGATCACCGCGACGCTCGAGAGATTGCTCGGCCAGGCGCAGGATCCGAATCCGTCCACCGTATTCATCGAGTCGGCACCCACCGAGAGTGCCCTGCCAGCTTTCTCCGCCGCGCATCCGATGCCACTGGTCGCGCCTGAATTCCAGCCACGAATCTGGATCGGCAACTTCGTCACCGTGCGAACGCACTTCGACCTCTTCGAAAACATCGCCTGCGTGGTCGGCGGCCGCCGGCGCTTCACGTTGTTTCCGCCCGACCAGGTCACGAACCTGTATCTCGGGCCGGTCGATTTCACGCCCTCGGGCGTTCCCGTCAGCATGGTGCCGCCGCACGAACCGGATCTCGCGCGCTTTCCGCGCTTCGCTGAAGCATTGCGCCATTCGCGCAGCGCGGAGCTCGAGCCCGGCGATGCGTTGTACATCCCCTACGGCTGGTGGCATCACGTCGAGTCGCTGACACCCTTCAACGTCCTGGTGAACTACTGGTGGAACACCGCGCCCAACCTCGGCTCGCCGTACAGCGTGCTGTTGCATGCCGCGCTCACCTTGCGGGATTTGCCGGCCGATCAGCGCGCGGTATGGCGTGCCTTGTTCGACAACTTCATATTCACCGATCCGGAAATCTCGATGGGCCACCTGGCGCCCGAGAAGCGAGGTTTGTTAGGTCCGCGGTCGGCGGCGCGGACCCGCGAAGTGCGCAGCATCCTGGCGCAGATGTTCAACAAGCCGGGAACCTAGCCGGCTCGTTGCAATCGAACCACCCGTGGTAAATAAGAGTTGATGAGGGCTGAACGATGAATCGAATCTGCATCGGCATTGCGGCGGCGACGTTGGGAGTGCTCTCGGCCTGCGGCGGGGGCGGCGACACATTTACACCACCGCCCGGCGGCCCCTCGACGCCCAGCCTGCCGAGCCCCGCCAGCGCGCCGGCACTCAAAACCGTGCTGGCCGCGAAATTCGGCGTGGCCAACTTTCCGGTGGGCGCGGCGATCGAGCCGGCTTCCACCACCAATGCCACGGATTCGGCGCTGCTGATCAAGCATTTCAGCAGCATCACGGCCGAGAATGCGATGAAGCCGGACACGATCTGGCCGAGCCAGCCCGGCACCTCGCAGCCGGCAGCTTCGCCTAACTTCACGCAGGCAGACATCCTCGTGAACTTCGCCGCCGTCAACAACATCCAGCTTCGCGGCCACACGCTGCTGTGGCACCAGACCATCCCGGCGTGGTTGCTGGACGGAAACGTCAACGATCCGGTTGGCTACCGCGCAGCCGTGCAGCAGCACCTGCGCACCTACATCTTCGCGGTGATCCAGCATTTCCCCACCGTGTACGCCTGGGACGTGGTCAACGAAGTCGCCAGCGACACGCAGAACGCCGCCAACCCATATCGCACCACGAGCCTCTGGTACCAGGCGTACAGCATCGGCGGCATGAACGGCGCCGACTACATTCGCGACGCCTTCACTTTCGCCAACCAGGCGCGCACCTCGATCGGCAAGAACAGCGGCAACATGAAGCTCATGTTGAACGACTACAACACCGAGCTTCCCGGCAAACGCGCCAACGTCGTGCAGATCGTGCAGGCGCTCGTGAACGCCGGAGTTCCCATCGACGGCGTCGGCCACCAGTTCCATCTGCAGCTCGACGCCAACGCGGCCGACGTCACCGCCGCTTTCGTCGCGGTCGAAAATATCTCGACCACGCTGGTGAATCACGTGACCGAGCTCGACGTGTCGATCTACGCCGATCCGGGCACGTGTTTCTCCCAGCGCGCAATTCCGCCGTGCCTCGCCGACCTCGGCGCGAATCCGCCGCAAGCCCTGCTCTCGCAGCAGGCCACGCTGTACCGCGCGCTGTTCAATGCCTTCAATCGCCCGAGCGTCCAGTCGGTCAGCCTCTGGGGGCTCGCCGACAATCACACCTGGCTCAACACCTTTCCGGTGACGCGCACCAATCGTCCGCTGCTGTTCGACACGGCTGGCGATCCGAAATGGGCGTTCTGGACGGTGGTCGACCCGTCGATCAACGTGCCGTAAACGGCGAGGCGCCAAACTCCCGCGAATAGGCGACAATCGCCGCCGAGCGCGATTCAGCCTGGCCCAACGGCCGGTGGGGGAAACATGAAGGTATTTTTTCTGGGCGCGGCCTTGGGCGCGCTGAGCGTGTCTGCGTCCGTGGCGAGCGCCGCCGGCGTCACCATCACCGTCACGCACGAGCTCGACGCCGCGCGGCCCGCGGAAGTGGTCGCGGTACCGTTCGCCAGGATTTCGGCGCTGGCACCCGACCTTCGCATGTACCACGTGCAGGTGCGCGACCACAAAGGCCGCGTGCTGCCGATGCAGGTCACTAACTATCAGCACGATCATCGCGGCGCGCAGTACGACGACCTGGTGTTCGCGTACGATTTTGCGGCGGGCGAGAAACGCGCCACGTTCACGCTCGAGCCGGTGACGACCACCACGCCGCCCGAGGCGCCCTGCGCGTATGCGCGCTTCATACCCGAGCGCCTGGATGACATGGCCTGGGAGAACGATCGCATCGCCCACCGCATGTATGGCACGGCGCTCAACACGCCTGCCGCCGGTGGCGAACGGCTGCGCGGCAGCGGCATCGACGTGTGGGCCAAGCGTGTGAATTTTCTCATCGTCGATCGCTGGTATGTCAAAGGCCACGACCAGTTCCACAAGGATGGCGAAGGCGAAGGCCTCGACCTCTACAGCATCGGTGGCGCGCGCGGCGCGGGCGGCACCGGAGTGTGGGACGGCAAGAAGCTCTGGACCTCCGACAATTTCATGAGCGCACAGGTGTTCGCGAACGGGCCGCGACGCGCGGCATTCAAATTGTCGTACGCGCCCTGGGACGCGGGTGCGGCCGGCATGCCGAGCGAGACCAAGCAATTCACCGTCGACTGCGGACGCAACTTCGACGCGGTGGAAGACACCTTCGATTTCGGCAGCAGCGATGCCACCATCGGCCTGGGGTTGACCGAACACAAGACCGCGGAAGGATTTCCCGCGGCGGCCATCGGCCGTGACCCCGAGGGCCGCTGGATGAGTGTGTGGGAAGAGAGCAAGGACGGCGGCGTGGGCGTCGCCGTGGTCGTCGCCAATGACACGCAGGTCGCAGGATTCGCCAGCGAACCCACCGACGGCGGCGGCAACACCAATCATCTGCTGCTGTTGAAGGCGGCCGACAAGATGCCGCTGCACTACTTCACCGGCGCGGGCTGGAACAGGAGCGGTCAATTCGCCGATCGCGCCGCGTGGGAAAAATACGTGCGCGACTTCGCGGCGCGGACCGCGAAGCCGCTCGAGATCGTGGTGAGTGCGCGTCCATGAGGGTGCTCGCGCTGCTGTCTCTCGCCGCGCTCCTGAACGCATCGGCCGCTTACGCGGGCGACAAATATTTCTCCGACTGGCCCACCGGCACGGCGCCCGCGGAAGTAGGCAAGCGCATCGTCGAGCGATTCATCCCCACGCCGCACATGGAGATGCCACAGCACGGGCCGCAGGCGCTGCACTACGCCCACGTCGCCACCTGGGTTGGCGCATTGCAGTTCGCCAGCCTCACCAAGGACAAAGACCTGCTCGATCGTCTGGTGGCGCGCTTCGAGCCATTCCTCGCGCCCGAAGCGCCGCGCGTGCCGCGCACCGACCATGTCGACGGCACGGTGTTCGGTCAGTTGCCGCTCGAGTTGTACCTGCAGGCGCGCCGCTATCAGTACCGCGCGATGGGTCTGACGTTCGCCGATGCGCAGTGGGACCAGCCGCTCGCCGACGGGCTCACCAACCAGACGCGCTGGTGGATAGACGACATGTACATGATCACCGCGCTGCAGTTGCAGGCGTACCGCGCCACCGCAGACACGAAGTATCTCGAGCGCGCGGCGCTCGAGATGGACGCCTATCTGCTGAAGCTGCAGCAGCCGAACGGCCTGTTCTTTCACGCACCCGACGTGAAGTACTACTGGGGACGCGGCGATGGCTGGGTGGCCGCGGGCATGGCGGACCTGCTGCGCGATCTGCCGGCGAAACACCGGCTGCACAAATCGATTCTCGCGGCCTACAAGAAGATGATGGCGGCGTTGCTCGCGAACCAGGCGCCGAGCGGCATGTGGCGGCAGATCATCGACCATCCGGAAAGCTGGGAAGAATCGTCGTCATCGGCGATGTTCACGTTCGCGTTCGTCACCGGCGTGACGAACGGCTGGCTACCCGAGGAAACCTACGGCCCCGCGGCGCGCAAGGCGTGGATTGCGCTCGTGGGCTACCTCACACCCGAGGGAGACCTGCGCGAGGTCTGCGTGGGCACGGGCAAGAAAGACAGCCTGCAGTACTACCTGGACCGACCGCGAGCCGTCGGCGACGCGCATGGCCAGGCACCCATGCTTTGGTCGGCTGCCGCATTGCTCCGATAACGGAGATCATCCGAGCGAGCGTCTTTACACAAACGGGTTCTCCATGATTTCCATGGGTCCGTTCGAGGGGGAAAAGTGAAGAAGGGAATTTTCCAGTCAGCCATGCTGGCCATGGCCGTATGTGCGTTTTCCGAACTGACAATGGCCTCACCCAACGGCGGACCGCTGGGCGACTTCACGGCGCATGAAGACGTGGGCAAACCTGCGATCGCGGGCTACGCCACCTACAACGCGGCATCGCAGGTGTACACGCTCAGCGCGGGCGGCGTGAACGTCTGGGCGAAGCGCGATGAATTCCAGTTTGCGTACCGAAAGTTCAAAGGCGACTTCATCGTCCAGGCGCAGGTGGAGTGGGTGGGCGCGGGCACGGATCCGCACCGCAAGGCCGGAATCATGGCGCGCAGTACGCTCGACTTCGACGCGACCTACGTCGACGGCGCGCTGCACGGGGAAGGCCTGGTGGCCATGCAGTACCGCAAGGTGAAGGGCAACGACACCGAGCAGACGATGATGCCGGATGCGCACGGCGCGGACGTCATCCAACTCGAGCGGCGCGGCAACACCTTCATCTGGTCGGCGGCGAAATTCGGCGAGCCCTTCCAGGTCACGCAACAGGAAAACGTCGACCTGCCCGAAGAGCTCTTCGTCGGGTTGTTCCTCTCAGCGCACAACGTTGACGTGAAAGAGGCCGCGATCTTCCGCAACATGCGCGTGATCAAGCCGGTGAAGGTCGGATTCACGCCATATCGCGACTACATCGGCAGCCGCCTCGAGGTGCTCAACGTCACGAACGGCCATCGCTCGCAGATCTATTCGTCGCGCGTGCCTTTCGAAGCGCCGAACTGGCTGCCCGATGGTTCCGCACTGATTTACAACGCCAGCGGCGGCGACGCGGCCACGCGCGGACGCCTCTGGCGCTTCGATCTCGCTACGCGCACGCCGACCCTCATCGACACCGGCTTCGCCATCCGCAACAACAACGACCACGTGTTGTCGTTCGACGGCAAGCAGATCGCCGTCAGCGACCAGAGCCAGGACAACAACCAGTCGACTATCTACACGCTGCCGAGCAATGGTGGCATGCCGAAGCGCATCACGCCGCTCACGCCGAGCTACATGCACAGCTGGACACTCGATGCGAAGTGGCTGGTGTACACCGGCGGGCGAATTCCGAAAGGCGGCAAGGACAACGAGTTCGACATCTACAAGGCGGCGTCCGACGGCAGCGGCAAGGAGATCAACCTCACGAACTCGCCCGGCCTCGACGACGGCCCCGAGGTCAGTCCCGACGGCCGGAAGATCTACTTCAATTCCACGCGCTCAGGACAAATGCAGATCTGGCGGATGGATCCCGACGGCAAGAATGTCGAGCGCGTGACCAACGACCAGAAGTGGAACGACTGGTTTCCGCACTTCTCGCCGGATGGCAAGTGGATCACCATCATCTCGTACGGCCTCGACGTGGAAGCGTCCAACCACCCGTACTACAAGCACTGCATGCTGCGCATCATGCCGACCGATGGCAGCGCGCCGCCGAAGGTGATCGCGTACGTCTATGGCGGCCAGGGCACGATCAATGTGCCGTCGTGGTCACCGGACGGCACGCACATCGCGTTCGTCTCGAACAGCGACGCGTTGTAAATGGGGATGGGCCCCGTCAGGGGCCCGCTCTCTCGACAGGCCGCAGCACACTTTCATAAACAGCAAGATCGCCCGCCGAGAAACACGATCACCGGTCGATGATCGCTGTGTTGCTTCCATTCCTCATTGCCTGCGACCTTCACGCGAGTCCGGTCCTTGATCCAGCTCGCCGGCACGAAGCAATGGTCGAGCAACGCCACCTTCTCCGGATACGGCCCGCGACAGCAGTTCACGGCGCCTGACTATGCGAGTCGAGCCCGCCGCGGCCACGAGCGCGCGGCGACCAGCGAAGCCAGCAGCGCCAGCATCCAGAATTCGACGCGTCCACCACCGCTCTTGGGCGCGATGACGGCGGAAGGATCGCCGCCCGAAATCGCCAGCGCGACTTCGCGCGAATCGTTGCCCGGGTTGTCGTCATTCGTCGCGGTGAGCTTGAGTGAGCTCACGAAGTTGCCGTTGGCACTGGCGCGCACGGTGAGCCCGACGGTGGCGACGGCGCCCGCGTCGAGATCGGTGAAATCACAGCGCAACACGCTGGTGCCGCTGCAGGCCGCGTTCGAAGCCGACACGCTCAGCAACGTGACCTCCGCGGGCAGCGTGACCTCGAGCCGCGCACCAAAGGCTTTTTCCGCGCCGTTGACCACGGAGATCAGCGGAAAGCTCAGCGTGCTCGACTTCGGTCCGCTCACCGAGGGGTCGACGCGCAGCTCGAGATCCGTAGCGCCGTGCGTCTCGACGCGCGCCGTCACCGAATTGTTGCTGCTCACCACGTCGCCGGCGGTGCTCACCCTCACCACCGGATCGCTCACCCACGATCCTTGCTCGGCCCGATAGGTCACGGTGACCGCGAGATTGCTGAACGGCTGCAGGTCCACGAAATCGCAGATGCCACCGGCGTCCGCATCCACGCGGCAATCGCCCGAGCTGGCGTGAATGGACGCGACCGTCAGTCCTGCCGGTGCGTTGCCGGCAACGAAACGCGCGCTGCCGAGAGCGCGCCGATCGGTGTTGACCGCAAATGTCTTCTCGCGGGTGTCGCCGGCAAAGAGGCTGGCCATCTCCAGGTTCCCGGCGACGGCGATGTCGTTATACGGGCGCACCACCACGGCGCGATTCAGCACGTCGTTGTCCGGCGCCGTGTCGCCCGTGGCCGCGGCGGTGAAGGTGATGTCGAAGGTTCCGGGATCGTCGAACTCCGTGCTGTAGTCGACGAACAGTTGCGCACTGCGCGCCATCGTCGGCAGCGCGCAGCGTGCACGTTGCGCGCTGACCAGCGTGCAGGCCACGCCGTTGTGGATGGCCGCCGAACGCAACGTGCCGGCGGAATTCAGATCGATGGTGAGCGTCGCGCCAGTGACGGCCTGCCGGCCATTCGAGCGCAACGTCACCTGGCCGTCGAAGGGCGCATCTTCGAGGCCGGATCCGTTCGAGGCCATGGCGACCTGCAGATCGACCAGGTGGTCGACGCGCAGCTGGGTCGCGGTGCTGTTGTTAGGCGTGTAGCCGTCGTCGGCCGCGGTCGCGACCGCATTGATGTCGCTGGTCACCGGCCGTGCGCCGTGCACGCGCAGCCGCACCAGGCGCGTGGCGCCGGGGGCCAGGCCGCCAATCTCGCAACGCCAGCTGATGGCGTCGGGTTGCGTGCAGAGGGATCCGCCTGCATCGATGGAGTCCACCGCGAGTGCGCTCGAGGGAATCGATATCGTCAACGTCACGTCGCCGGTGGCCAGCGGCCCGCGCGAGCGCAGTGTGAAGGGCACTTCATATACGGCGCCAACCGCGAGATCCACGACGGCAGGACCTGCCGTGAGCTCGACATCGCGCTCGGCCTGAACCCAGGCGGTGGTGTTGGCGTTGTTGTTGGTGAAGTCGCCATCACCGACGGCACTGACGTTGACGCCGGCGAACAACGACCCCGCCGCCTGTGCGGTGGCCTGCACCGTGAGCCGGCGCGTCGTGCCGGAAGGAAGATCGGCCAACGAGCAACTGATCGACGATGCGTTGATGGTGCACACACCACCCGCCATGCTGGCCGAGGTCACGGGCTGATTGAGGCTCAACGAGAGCACGCCGTTGCGCACCGTCATCGCGCGCCGGGAACTGACGTCGGCGTACACCTCGAAGGGCGAGCCGACCGCGACTTCAGCGGCGCTGGTGGACAGCGCCACAGCGACATCGATGCCCGAGCGGATCGACACCGGCAACTGCCGGTTGTTGTTGGAGGTGAGGCGGTCATTGTCCGCCGTGACCCGTGCCTGCACCGCGAAGTTCGCCGCGCTGCTGCTGTGTGCGATCACGCTCACCTGGGCCGTGGTTTCGGGCGCCATCGATCCCAACGCGCAGGTCGCGTTGAGGCCGGCCACGGAACAACTGCCGAGCGAGCTCGCCACCGAATCGACGGTGAAGGCAGGGTTGTTAGGCAGCGTCACCGTCAGCACGGCGTCATCGGCGCCGGTGTTGCCCTGCGAGCGCACCACGAACGGCAACGTGAACGGCAGCCCGCCCTCGCCCGCCACCGACGTAATGGGCGTTTCGACGGTCACGTCCGCGTACTCCGCCGGGCTGATGCAGCTCGCCGAGGCGATCACTGGCAGCATGGCGTCGATGCTGCACTGGGAGAACGTGGTGTAGCCGCTCACCGAGGGCGCCATGATGAAACCGCCGCCCACGCCCGCGCAGGTCGTGCCGGACTCGCCGTCATGCTCGGCACCGAAGTTGTGGCCCAGCTCGTGCGCCATGATGAGCGCGGAAATCGTCGTGCCGTACGAACGCGAGCTCAGGGAGGCGCCGCGCTCGACGTCGCACACGGTGCCCACATAGGCGATGCCGGCCGTCGTGCCATCGAGATCCTTGCCGGTCATGAGATGCGCGAGACCGCGCGCGCGCACCTCGGGAGTCGCCGCGCGATAGGTGCCCAGCTGTTCCAGCAGCGTCGCGCCCTTGGTGCTCGTGAATGGATCATTGCCGGCCGGCACCAGCCGCACGTCGGTGGCGAGGACCAGCAACCCGACCTGCTCGCTGAAGATGCCTTCGACGATGTTGAGTCGGGCCAGCATCGCGCCGGTGGGGTCGACCGCCTCGGCCGCCTGGAAGGCGCTGTCCGCGATCAGCGAAATCTCGATCTGTCGCGTGAGCGAGGGCGTGACCATGCCGCCCTGGATCTCCTGCATCACGGCCCGATATTGATCGAGGCCATTCGACGCTTTCGACTGCGTGTCGCCAGCCGCCGTGTCGCCGGAAAGGGCGCAGAAGCCGCGCGGCAGCACATCGCGCGAATCCGAAAGCCGGTAGACGACGGTCTGCCCCGGGGCGGCATCGATGGGAGTAGTCACGAACGGCGCGATGCTCTCGTAGCGCGTCACGGTGTACAGGTCGTGCCCATCCCAGATCGCGCCTTCGACGAACCCTGAGAATTCGGTGAGGCGCACCCACGAGCCGGGAGCGCCATCGAGCGAGCCGCGCAGCATGCGATATCGCGCCAGCTCGCTTTTTCGCTGTACGGAGAGTTTCTGCAGGACGCGATCGTTATCGGTGAGCGTCAGGGAAAAGCGGCGGCCATAGGCATCGAACTGGGCAGCGCCGGATTTGAGCGCGAGCGCGATCGGCTCGGCGTAGCGAATGGCCGGAGTCTGCGCCACGGCTCCACCCGCCAGACAGACGGCAAAAAAATACAGCGCTATCCGGCTGCTGACTGCACGCACCCTGTGCCCCTACACGCCATTGATGGCGATGTTGTTCTCCGGTGCGCAGGAAACGGCAAGGCGGCGCAAGCGGAGCCGGCACTCTATCCGTAGCGCGCGCGCCGAAGGCGCCGAAGAGACCGGCGTGATGAAGAATCAGTGACGCGTGCCGCATCGATGATTGGCCGGACATAACCCCGCGTTGATTTCATCGGCGACGTTCGCTCGCGATTCGTTGCAAACGCGCCCTTCGCTGATGCAGCCGCGCGTTCAACGCGACGCGGTACGGTGCATGAGCGTGGCTCGCGCGCGAAGCGGCGCCGTGAAAACAGGATTTGTCGTTGGCACACAACTTGAATATGCAAAGTGACCAGCGAGCATGCATCGCGGTAAAAAATACATCGCCGTTGCAAATTCGGCGCCCAAGAAGACTTTTGCCAGCAGGGAAACCTATGAAACGACCGGTGTCGCGCCGCGACTTCCTTCAATTGGCGGGCGCGGTCGGCGGATCGACCGCTGTCTATCGCGCGGCCATGGCTCTTTCGCTGCTGCCAGCCATCGCGCACGCGGCCAAGCCGCAGCTGACGGCGTTGGCCAAATCCAGAAAGGTGTTGATTCTCGGCGGCGGCATCTCCGGATTGACCGCGGCTTACGAGCTGAATCGCAAAGGCTACGAAGTCCAGGTGCTCGAGGCTTCGTTTCGCGCCGGCGGCCGCAACATGACGGTGCGCAATGGCGATCGCATCGACGAGACGGGTTATCCGCAGGTCTGCAACTTCGACAAGGATCCGGACCTGTACTTCAACTGCGGTCCCGCGCGTATTCCCGGCCATCACCAGGCGCTGCTCAGCTATTGCAAGGAGCTCGACGTCGAGCTCGAGCCGTTCATCAACGACAACCGCAATGCCTGGGTGCAGGACGACGCGATGTTCGGCGGCAAGCCGGTGCGCGCGCGCGAATTCATGACGGATTCGCGCGGCTTCGTCGCCGAGCTCATGTCCAAGTCCATCACGCCGGAACAATTCACGGCGCCGATGACGAGCGAGGACTACGAACGCCTGCGCGAGTACCTGAAGTACCTGGGCAGCCTCGATCCGGGCTTCAAGTACGTTGGCTCGAGCAACGCGGGCCTCGCCCTGCACGACTACACGAGCCCGGAAGTGCTCAAGAAGCCGCTCGACGGGCGCGAGCTGCTGAAATCCAAATACATGGCGATCATGAGCTTCGGCGAAACGGACGACCAGGCGGCGATGATGATGGAGCCGGTCGGCGGCATGGACCGCGTGCCCGCGGGTTTCCTGCGCAAGATCGGCCATCTCGTGCAGCTCGAATCGCAGGTGCAGAAGATTCAGGTGATGGAACGCGGCGTCGAGGTCACCTACCGGCGCGAAGGCCAGTACATCAAGACCAAAGCGGACTACGTGCTCAATTGCATCCCGATGCACCTGCTCGCCGGCATCGAAAACAATTTCCCGAAGGAATACTGCGCGGGCCTCACGGCGATTCCGCGCGGCAAACTCTTCAAGATCGGCTTCCAGATGAAGGAGCGGTTCTGGGAAAAGGAAGGCATCTACGGCGGCATTTCCTGGACGCTGCAGGACATCCAGCAGCTCTGGTACCCGGCGCATGGCATCAATCGAAAGAAAGGCGTGATGCTCGGCGCGTACACCTTCAATCCCGACGCCGGCGAGAAATTCGCGCGGCTCGCGCCGGCGGACCGCTTCAAGCTCGCGATCGCGCAGGGCGAGAAGATCCATCCGGGCTACGGCAGCTACGTCGAGACCGGCGTGAGCATTGCCTGGCATCAGATGAACCACATGCTCGGCTGCGCGGCGCAGTGGGATGAAGAGCTCTGGAAGAAATGGTTCAAGACGCTGCAGGCGCCCGTGGGCAATCACTACCTGATGGGCGACCAGGTGAGCTATCACCCGGGCTGGCAGGAGGGCGCCATGGCGTCGGCGCATCACGCCATCGCCGACATCGATGCCCGCGAGCGCGCCGGCGCAGCGGTGGCCGCATGAACCGCCCGCTTCGAAATGGAAAGCGCCGCGCTGGTGTCGCCATCGCGGCGGCAATTGCGGCCGCGTTGATGGTGGGTAGCGCCGTCGCCGGCAACAAGTTCGACTATTGCCTGCTGTGTCATGGCGCCAATGCCAACGGCAACTTTGGCATTCGCGCGCCGAAGATCTCCGGCATGGAGCCGTGGTACCTGGCGCGGCAGCTCGAGAATTTCGCCGCCGGCGTGCGCGGTGTTCCGGCCGATGACGTCGGCGGACATGAGATGGGCCCGGTGGGTTGGCGCGTGAAATCCGAAGGCACGCTGGATGCCGTGGTGCAGTTCATCGGCACGCTCGAATCGAAGCGTCCCGCCGCGACGCTGGGCGGCGACCGTGCGCGCGGCAAAGAGATCTACAAGACCTGCCTGGCGTGTCACGGCGCGCGGGGCGAAGGCAATCAGGCGCTGCAGGCGCCGGCGCTCGCGTCGCGTTCCGATTGGTACCTCGCGACACAGCTTGCCAACTACCAGAAGGGATTGCGTGGCGCGGATGAGCGCGACACCTACGGCGCGCAGATGCGCGCCATTGCCACGACGCTTGCCGACGAGAAGGCCATCACCGACGTCGTGGTCTACATCAATACGCTGAAGTAGACGGGTGGTGCCGGGTCGCGACCCGAAACCACTCCCCCCATTCAACAAGGAGTCGATATGAACAGACGCGATCGTTCTGCTTTCCTCGTGCGCGCCGCGGTGAGCTGCGCGCTGTTGGCCGCTTCCATCGGTACTGCAAACGCCGCGGATGTCGTCCGCCATCCGCTGCCCGGCGGCAACACGTTTCCGATTGCCCGCGCGGTCGAGGTGCCGGCCGGCAAGACCATCATCTTTCACAGCGGCACGACACCGGCGCCGCTCGACCCCAAGGCCGAAGCCGGCTCACCCGCGTACTGGGGCGACACCAAGACCCAGGCGCTCAGTGCGTTCGCGCGCATCAAGGAATCGCTGGACGCCATGGGACTGAACTTCGGCAACGTGGTCGCGATGACCGTCTACCTGGTCGGTGACCCCGCCAAGGGCGGGCGGATGGACTTCGAAGGATTCATGGCGGCCTACACGCAGTTCTTCGGCACCAAGGAGCAGCCGAATCTGCCGGCGCGGTCCACCGTGCAGGTGGCGGGGCTCGTGGCACCGGGCATGCTGGTCGAAATCGAAGTGCAGCTCGCCAAATAGTCCGCGCCAAAGAAAGTGGGCGAGCCACGAGCGCTCGCCCACTTCAGCCCTGCCTCAGAAAGCGTAGACCAGCTTGCCGTAGTAGTAAGCGCCGTTGATGCCGAACGGCGAGAATGACGGGCGGCCCGCCACCGCGCTGTTGTCGCCGTTTTCGAACTGAATCGAGCGGAACGTCGCGTTACGCCCGGGCGGCATCTTGTCGAAGGCGTTGGTCGCACCCACCGTGACCGACAAGGCTTCCATTGCCTTGAACGACACTTCGAAATTGGTGATCGCCGTCACCGGAATCTCCGTGAGGAAGAACGTGAGGTCGTCCTGGTTTGGATTGCACAGCGATGAAGTCTGGCTGTGCAGCGCGACGCAGGCGCCACCATCGTTCTCGAACTCCGAGGACTTGCCGTACACGAGCTCGTTCACGCTGAATGTCAGGCGCTCCCATTCGAATCGCGCCCCCAGGTTCACGAGGAACTTGGGTGCGGTGTCGGTCAGATCCGAGAGTGCCACCAGGTCGAACAGCGGCTGGCTGCCGAGCTCGACCGGCGTCTCGCGGACCGAGGTCACGTCGGTTTTGTTGTAGGTGGCGGCGATGCTCCAATCCACCTTGGCGCTGCCGAGCTCGGACGCGAAATCGAAGCTCAGCTCCGCGCCGCGCGTGCGCGTCGTCACGCCGTTGGTGAACAGGTTGATGCCCGTGTCGCCTTCGGCGGTGACCTCCGGATCCAGCACGTTGCCGTTGGCGACGATGGCATCGACGATGGACTGGGAGAACAGCTCGCCGTCGATGGTGCCGTAGAACGTGCTCGTTGCCGCGATGCGATTGCGGACCTCGACCTGGTAGAGATCGAAGGTCAGCGCCATGCGGTTTTCCGGACGCAGTACGAAGCCCACCGAGTAGTTGGTCGACTTCTCGGGCTGCAAGCCCGCGCCCAGACCGAGCAGCGCCGAGGCCGGAGCGTTGGGCGGCATCTGCACGAAGGCCGTCGTCGGGCCGACATTGGTCGCGGAGTAGAATTCCTCGGCCAGTGTCGGCGCGCGGAAGCCCGTGCTCACGGTACCGCGCAGCGCGAAGGTGTCCGTCACCTCATAACGCGCGCTGAGCTTGCCCACCGTGGTGCCACCGAAGTCGCTGTAGTCCTCGTAACGTCCGGCCAGGTCGAGCCGCAGTTTCTCGAAGGGCTCCACCACGAAATCGACGTACGCGGCCGTGACGTCGCGATCATGGCTGCCGGAATCGGAAGTGCTGATGCCTGGGAATGATTGACCGCCTTCGAGGTACCGCGAGGCCGCGTCACCGGGTGAGGCAACCCAGGTCTCCTTGCGATATTCCGCGCCGAACGCAATGTTCATGTCGCCGGCGAGCACCCCTTCGATTTCCTTGGTGACGTCGAGGTTCGACGTCCATTGCGTGTTCGTGTAATTGCCGTCGTGGAAGTTGGTGGGCGTCTGCCCGGTCGCGGCGAACAGCGATGCATTCGCCGAGTCGCGCGTGAACAAGTCGATGTCGTCCTTGCCGTACGAAGTCGAGACATCCCAGTTCCAGCTGCCCAGCTCGCCTTTCACGCCGAGCGAGGCCGCGTGATCGGTCTCCTCTGTCTCTTCGCGCGGGTTGAAGCCATACGGCTGCAGGTATTCACGGATGCCGGTGGCAGGATTCAGATAGGACACGCGACTCGGCAGCCGGTAGTTTTCAAACGAGGCGGCGTGTTTGTCGCCCCAGGTCGCCGAGGCGTAAACCTCCGCGGCATCACCGATTGGAACTCCGGCATTCACCGAGACGAGTTTTATATCGTACGCGGCGTCACCGAAGATCCGATTGAGATACGGGTAGCCGGCCGCGAATGGCATGTTCGTATCGGGAAAGGCACCGCCTTCATCCGGGTCGATACGGCCCGGATCCACGACGCGCGGATCGATGTCGCCACGATCGGTGTGCCCATGATCGCGGTACTCCGCGGCCATGTTGATGTACGAGCCGCCGGTGGCCTCGAAGCCGATGTTTCCGGAAAAGTTGCTGGTGTCGCCGTCGCCGGCGTAATTGCCGCCGTGACTGTAGCTCACCGAGCCGCCAGAAGGACTTTTCTTCAGGATGATATTGATGACCCCGGCGATCGCGTCGGTGCCGTACTGAGCCGCGGCGCCTTCGGTGAGCACTTCGACGTGGTCGATCGCGTCCACGGGAATGAAGTTGAGATCGACACCCGCGCCACCCTGGTAGGGGCCGCCGAGGATTGCGAGACTCGCCGTGGTGTGACGTCGCTTGCCATTCACGAGCACCAGCGTGTGGTTCGGACTCAGGCCACGCATCTTGGCCTGCAGCGTCTGGTTCGCCATGTCGCCGCCGAAAGCCTGGGCAGTAAACGACGGCACGACATTCGCCAACGCACTCATGAGATCAGGCTTGCCCGCCGAGGTGAGCTCTTCGGCTTTCAAGACCTGCACTGGAGAGGAGCTGCTGTATTCATCGATGCCGGTGGCGCGCGTTCCCGTGACGATGACGGTCTCGGGTTCGGGCTCTTCGGTTGCCGCCGCGTCGGCCGCGGCTTCCTGTGCTTGCAGCATCGCCGGCGTCCAGGCGAGCGGCGCAATCAGTGTGGATTTGATCAGCCAACTTTTGGCGCGGTTCGTACGCATGAAAAAATCTCCCTAGGTTTCAAGTTTTATTCATCATCAGACGCAGACCCCTCGCCCGATTGCCCACGGATGAAGCAGACGACCCGTGGTCCTTCTTGCGTGGAAACTTCGGCAATTGCGTCCGGCAAGAATGTGCACTGGTGTTGCAATATTCCGGCCAACGGCGCGGTTCACCGCCGGCCTTGCATCGGCACCGCGCCTAACAACCTTGGAAATCTCGCGGGAAAGCGCGGAGTTGGGCGGAGTTGTGACGCGTCGGTCGCGGCGGATGCGCGGCGCTTTCAGGCCGTGGGGAAAAGCCAACGGCGTTGATCACACGCGCCGTGACGCCGTTCTGGTGCAGGTTTTCCAGTGATCGGCACGAAGATCGCGCGCATTTCCGACTGCACGAAGTTGGCGCGGCCGTTGTCAGATCGACGCCAGGTCGTGCTCGATCATGGCGCAGGATGCAAATGCACCATTCGAGCCCAGCGTCGTGTGACCTTCGCCGAGACCCTCCGCGTCGCGAGCGCGCCTAACAACCCGAGCGCGGCACACTCGATGCGAACGCCGATGCCGTCACTGTTGACCGCCGCGCACACTCACGCTGCCGGCGAATCGATGCCCGCAAACTCGGGATCGAAAAATTTGCGACGGCTTTGCGTGCCCGCCGTCAATGATGCAGAGCCGCAAAGGCCGCGACGTACACCCACAGCGCCAGCAGCAGCAGCCAGCTGGCGAAATACGCCCGCAGGCGATGCCTGACGCGATTCGCTCCCAGGTGGATGAAGGCGTGCAGGTACCGCATCGCGACATATCCCCAGGCAAGCGCCAGGACGGCGGCTCCGGTCACCCCGATGACCATGGCGGCCAGGCAAGCCACATAGAAGAGAGTGGGTGCCTCGAACAGGTTGGTGAAATGCCGGGCGGGCTTGGCGGAAAATTCCGGTTCTGGGGAACCCTGGAAGACTCTGAAGTAACTCACCGGGGCTAGGCCTTCGCGAATCATTCGGACCCGGGATCGAAACAACGCGATGAGGACGCCAAAGGTGAGAAGCACCAGCGCCAGCATGGGGTAGACGAGACTGAGTTCAGGCATGGGGGAATCGCTCCGTGATGCGAAGAAGCATGTAACCAAACAACCAGGGGAATGTCATGAATGGACGACTGTTGAAATCGGGACTGGCGGCGCTCGCGCTGGCAATGCTGGGCGGTAGTTTGATGGCGCATGACGACGAGGATCGGGACCACGGGCGCAACAGGGACGGCAAGTTCGTGGTCCGTGCCGAGCTCGTCGGCCTCCAGGAAGTGCCGGCGGTGTCCACACCCGCGCGCGGCACCTTCCGGGCGGTCGTGGACACGGTGGCGAACACCATCACCTTCCGGCTGACCTACGACGGACTCGAGGGCACGGTGACGCAATCGCACGTGCACTTCGGCCAGAAGAACGTGAATGGCGGCATCAGCTTCTTCTTGTGCAGCAACCTGCCGAACCCACCTCCGGGGACTCAGGCCTGTCCGATCCCGCCGGCCGAAGTCGTCGGCGTGATCACGCCGGATAATGTTATCGGTCCCACGGGCCAGGGCATTCCGGTGGCATCGTTCGCCGAAATCGCCGCGGCCATCGACGATGGCTTCGCTTATGCGAACGTCCACTCGACCTTGGAGCAGGGCGGCGAAATCCGCGGCCAACTGCATTAAAACAGGCCTATTTGGCCTCCGATCCGTGCCCCGGAAGGGGGCGGGTCGGGGGCTCCCCGGCATTTTCGACTTGACGTTCTGGCCTCCGTCTTAGGATTCCTGTACCGTCGCCGCCGGATTGCAGATTCTTCGTCGATACGGCTCCGTATTCACGGTGTCGCTAACCCCAAAGTATTCCGCGACCAGCAGGCAGGGCTTGACCTGTCACCTGTTCAATTTCTGTGAGTGATTTTTGTGACGAAACTCTACGTTGGAAATCTGCCTTTCTCCGCCACCGAAGAT
>DASYKM010000001.1:0-4899 GCA_035995425.1 Steroidobacteraceae bacterium | reverse complement strand
CATCGGTACGGTCGGCGTCGGCGAAGCCACGCTGCCCGCCTTGCGCGACTTCAATCGCATGCTCGGGCTAGACGAGGCGCAGTTCATGCGCGAGACGCAGGGCACATTCAAGCTCGGCATCGAGTTTCGCAACTGGGACCGACCCGGAGAGCACTATGTGCATCCGTTCGGTTCGTTCGGACAACTCTGGGGCGGCGTGGAGTTCCAGCATCACTGGATGCGCGCGCGCCAGCGCGGACTCAGCCCGGCGCCACTCGAGGAATATTCGTGCGCGGTGCGAGCGTGCCGCCGCAACGCGTTCGATTTTCCGGACGTGGATGCGCCGCACTCGACTATCTACGGCTATGCCTACCATTTCGACGCCGGGCTCTACGCGGAATTTCTGCGCCGGTGGGCGACGGCGCGCGGCGTCGAGCGCGTCGAAGGCCAGGTTGTCGATGTCGCGCTCAACGGCGAAACGGGCGATATCACCGGGCTCACGCTCAAGTCCGGACGAAGGATTGACGGCGACTTCTTTGTGGACGCCAGCGGCTTTCGCTCACTGCTGCTCGGCGAAAAGCTCGGCAGTGCCTGGGAAGACTGGACGCACTGGCTTCCCTGCGATCGAGCCTGGGCGGTGCCCTGCGAGCGCACCGCCGACTTCACGCCGTTCACGCGCTCGATCGCGCAGCGCGCGGGTTGGATCTGGCGCATTCCACTGCAGCATCGCACCGGCAACGGCCACGTTTTCGCGAGCCGCTTCACCAGCGAAGAGGCGGCACGCACCACCTTGTTAGCGCAGCTCGACGGCAGCGCGCTCGGCGAGCCGAGGCTGCTGCGCTTTCGCGCCGGCCGAAGAGCCACCGCATGGAAGCGCAATTGCGTTGGCATCGGCCTCGCGAGCGGCTTCCTCGAGCCGTTGGAGTCGACCAGCCTGTTCCTCATCCAGCAGGGCATCCAGGACATGCTGCGCCTGTTGCCGGCGCCGGAAACCGGCGGAGTGGACCAACGCCTGTCGGGCGAATTCAATCGTCGTTCCGATGCGTTGTATGAACGCATCCGCGATTTCCTGATCCTGCACTACGTCGCCAATCGAAGGCATGGCGAGCCGCTGTGGGATCACGTGCGCAGCTATCAGCTGCCGGAAAGCCTCGAGCACAAGCTCAAACTATTCAGGTCGCGCGGGCACGTACCCTACTTCAAGGACGGGTTCTTCTCGCGCGACAGCTGGCTGGCGGTGCTCTTCGGGCAAGGGCTCGAGCCGCGCGCCTACGACCGGCTCGCGGACTTCATCCCGCTCGACGAGCTCGACGCAAATCTGCGGGTGCTGCATTCGCTCGTTGCGATCCAGGTCGGCGAGATGCCTTTGCACGCCGATATCCTGGCGCGCTACTGTGGCGAAGCCGCGCCGCTGCGCCCCGTGGCCGTGACATGAGCGGTGAAGTGCAAACACTCGTGATCGTCGGCCGCGACGCGCCGTTGTGGCTCGCCGCCTGCGTGATGCAATCCGCGCTCGCGCCAGCCGGACTGCGCGTGGACGTGGTGGAGCTGCCGGGATCGATGGGCGCGGCCGACGCCTATGCAACCTTGCCGGCGCTCGAACCGCTGCATGCGCGACTGCGCATCGATGAAGGCCGCCTCCTCGCCGCGACGCGCGGCGCCTTCACGCTCGGCAAACATTTTCTCGATACCACGGGCCTTGCCCCGGCGTTCTTCCATGCCTATGGTTCCACGGGCGAACGCATCGACAACATCGAGTTCCTGCCGAACTGGATCAAGGCACGGCGCTTCGGGCTGCCGGTGGCGTTCGAAGATTTCTGTCTGACCGCGGCCGCCGCCAAGCATGGCCGCATGCTCGAGCCGGACGCGGAAGTCGAACGTCACGGCTTCACCGACTACGGCTACCACCTGCCGGCGATTCCCTACGGCGCGTGGCTCAAGCAGCTGGCGCTGCGCCGCGGTGTCATCGCGCACGAAGCGCGTGATGTGCGCGCATTGAGGCAACCCGATCAGATCGGCATCGCGGAGCTGGAGCTCGACGGTGGCCGGCGTGTCATGGGCGACTTCTTCATCGACGCAACCGGAGAGGCCGCGCTGTTGTTGGCGGGCTCACCCGGCACCAGCTTCGAAAACTGGCGCGACTCCTTCCCGGCCGATCGCGTACTCGTGGCGCACGCCGCGCCAATTCCGCAACTTCCGGTGTATGCCGACGTGCGCGCAGGCGCCGAGGGTTGGGTGGCATTGCACCCGAGCCAGGCATGCACGCATGTCGTCCATGCGTACTCGAGCGAGATCCCGGATGACACGGCGCTGGCAAATGCCGCGCGCCTCGCGCAGCTCGAGTTGAACGGAGCGCAGATCCGCACGCGCGCGCCGGGCCGCCGCGAGGCATGGGTTGGCAACTGCGTCGCCGTTGGCGAGGCCGCCTGTGTCTTCGACGCCATTCATGGCGTGGATCTGCAGGCGGTGCAGGTCGGCCTCGTACACCTGCTGCCGTTGTTTCCCGTGCACCCGGACTACGCCGTGGAGCGCGACGAGTACAACAAGCATGTGCGGGCCGCGTTCGAGCGGATCCGCGACTTTCAATCCGCACACTACGTGTTGAACCGTTATGGCGGCGATTTCTGGGCACGCGCCCGTCTCACCCCGGTGAGCAGGGAGCTGATGCTCAAGATCGGCGTGTTTCGCGCGCGCGGCGACGTCATCTACTACGAGGATGAATCGTTCGCCATCGACGACTGGCAGGCGTTGTTGCTAGGTCACGGCGTCAGCCCCGAAACCTGGGACCCGGCCGCGGATTGCCCGGAGCCGGCACTCGTCAAAAGCGAATTGCGACGCATGCTCGCGTACATTCGCCGCAAGGTCGAGCAGCAGCGTTCGCACTCGGCGTACTTGCAAAGCGCAGGCGCAGCCTCCGGCGCGGCACCACACAATCGACAGGGTTAAGACCAGGAAAAACCGATCATGGCGAAGTTGTTTTCGACCGCGACCTGCGGCCTCGTGCTCACCGTTCTGGCAGCGCATGCGACCGCCGCTGTACCGGCCCGTGCCGGCACCTGCGTGGATTCACCTCGGGCGGTGCTCACGGTGTGCGTGGCGGCTGATGCGGGAGGACCCTTCTACGAGGTGTATCGCGGCGATCGGACCGTGATCACGCACGCGCGGCTTGGCCTCGTGCTCGACGGCTTCGGCAGCAATCCCGCCACGATGGTCTCGAACGTGCGCCGCGCTGCCACCAACCAGAGCTGGGAACAGCCCTGGGGCGAGCAACGCGTCATCCAGGACCGGCACGTCGAGCTTCGCGTAACTCTGTCCGGCGCGGACCCCAAACTCACTGAGCCTTTCGATCTCGCGGTCCGCGTCTTCGACGACGGATTTGGCTTCCGCTACGAGTTCAATCAGATCGCCGCTTCGCGTGACGTTGCAATCATCGACGAGCTCACCGAGTTCAAGCTGGTCAGTGACTTCGACGCCTGGTGGTATCCGGCACGTCATGCCGACCGCGATGAGTATCTCTACCACCGCGGGCCGCTATACGAGGTGAACCTCGCGGAGACGCCGCTGACGCTGCAGTCACCGGGACTGTATGTCTCCATCCACGAAGCCGCGCTCGTCGACTACTCGAGCATGAACCTGCGCCGCACCGCCGAACGCACGCTCAAGGCGGATCTCATGCCGTGGTCCGACGGTGTATTGGTACGCAAGCGCGGGCCATTCCTCACGCCCTGGCGCACGGTATTGATTGGTGAGACGCCGATGGCGCTCGCCGACTCCCGCATCGAGCTCAATCTCAACGAACCGAATCGCCTCGGCGACACCTCGTGGATCCACATCGGCAAATACGTGGGCGTGTGGTGGGAAATGCATCTGAACCGCTCGACCTGGGCGAACGGTGAGAAGCACGGTGCCAACAACGCCAACGTCAGGCACTACATGGACTTTGCGGCGAAGTACGGCTTTGGCGGTGTGCTGGTCGAAGGATGGAATCGTGGCTGGGATGGCGACTGGGTCGCGAACGGCAAGAACTTCAACTTCACCGGGTCATACGCGGATTTCGATCTCTCGAATCTTGCAGCCTACGGACGCGAGCATGGCGTGCGCCTGATCGGCCACAACGAAACGGCCGGTGCGATCGAAAACTACGAACGACAACTCGAAGCGGCGATGTCGCTGTATGCCGCGAATGGAATCGCCGTGGTCAAAACCGGCTACGTGAAGCCGAGCGGCTCCATCGAGCGCACGTTGGAAGACGGTGGCATCGGGCACGAGTGGTTCGCCGGCCAGTACCGCGTGCGGCACGAACTGAAAGTGGCCGAGGTGGCCGCCGCCCACCGGATCTCGATCGTTGCGCATGAGCCCGTGAAGGACACCGGTCTGCGGCGCACCTGGCCCAACATGCTGAGCCGCGAAGGCGCGCGCGGGCAGGAGTTCAACGCCTGGGGACGCCCGACAAACCCGCCCGAGCACCTGACGATCCTGCCGTTCACGCGACTGCTCGGCGGTCCCATGGACTTCACGCCGGGCATCTTCGACATCACCTTTGGCAAGACGAATGTGAATGAACGCGTGCAGTCGACGCTCGCGACGCAACTCGCGCTCTACGTGCTCATCTACAGCCCGGTGCAGATGGCCGCGGACCTGCCGGAAAACTACGAGAAGCGGCCCGACGCGTTCCAGTTCATCCGCGACGTGCCCACCGACTGGGAAACTTCGCGCACGTTGCAGGGCGAAATCGGCGACTACGTGGTGGTCGCACGCCAGCAGCGCGGCGCGGCCGACTGGTATCTCGGCGCCACCACCGATGAAAACGCGCGCCAGCTCGCGATCCCGCTCGATTTCCTGGCAAGCGGCCGGAAATACGAGGCGCAGATCTATCGCGACGCGCCCGACGCAAACTACCTGACGAACCCGGCAGCCTTG